>CAZRYA010000014.1:0-16256 GCA_964604235.1 uncultured Tissierellaceae bacterium
GGGGGTCATTACTTTATGCTTGGATGGAACTTAACAATAAAGAAAATCCATTTTTTGAACACTATGATGAACTTTTAGATATTTGTAGGCAATATGACATAACAATTAGTCTAGGAGATGGGCTAAGGCCAGGTTCAATAGCAGATGCAACAGATGCTGCTCAAATAGCTGAACTTATGGTACTTGGAGAACTGACAAAAAGAGCCTGGGAGAAAGATGTACAGATCATAATAGAGGGTCCAGGCCATATGAAACTAAATGAAATAGAAGCAAATGTAGTTTTAGAGAAAAAACTTTGCCATGGGGCACCTTTTTATGTACTGGGACCTTTAGTTACAGATATAGCCCCAGGCTATGACCATATTACTTCAGCTATAGGTGGGGCAATTGCAGCCAGTCATGGAGTTGACTTCTTGTGTTATGTAACTCCAGCAGAGCATTTGAGACTACCGACTTTAGAAGATATGAAAGAAGGAATAATAGTCTGTAAAATAGCAGCCCACGCAGGAGATTTAGCCAAGGGATTAGCTGGTTCAGAAGAAAAAGATTTAAACATGAGTATAGCTAGAAAAAATCTAGATTGGGAGACTATGTTTAAATTAAGTATAGATGAAGAAAAAGCTAGAAGGTATAGGGCAGAATCTAAACCGGAACACGAAGATAGCTGTACTATGTGTGGCAAGATGTGTTCTGTTAGGAATATGAATAGGATAATGGAAGGAAAGGACATAAATATTTTAAGGGCTGAGGACTAGTCTATCCAAAATTGACAATAAATAAATTTACAAGTATAATAGAAAACTAAGAGGGAGTAACTTTCCTATATGGAATTAAAGTCGTCATTACGGTGAAAACCCGGCTTTAGTGGCTTAAATTAAGCTTAGTGAGACTCTATAAGGGCATACTTATAGGGTCTTTTATTATGTAAAAAATGAGGAGGAAACAAAATTGGATCAAATGATTTATGGTATTTTAAATAATATACCAACAATAGCTTTAGTAGGAGTTATAGCTATTAGTTTATATGTACTGGGTAAGGGGGCAGATATGCTTGTTGATGAGGCAATAGGTTTATCAGCTAGATGGGGTATTCCTAAAGTTATAGTAGGTGCAACCATAGTGAGCTTAGGAACTACAATTCCAGAAGTTACAGTATCAGTCATGGCAGCCTTAAAGGGAAATCCAGATATGGCCCTAGGAAATGCAATAGGGTCTATAATAACCAATACTGCCTTAATTTTAGGTCTATGTTCATTAATAGGCCATCTGCCAGTAAATAGGAAACTAGCTGGTAGGCAGGGAGTAATTCAAATCGCCTTGGCAGTTTTATTGTCAGTTTTAAGTTTACCGATATTTTCCAATACAGGAGAGGGAAAGATTACTCAAGCTATGGGATTTTTATTTGTGGGAATATTAATATTCTACATAGTTATATCCATTAGGGCAGCCAAGGGAAGTGAGATTAAAGAAGAGGCAGACAATCTGAAACCTCTCCATATGCAGGCTTTAATTATGATTTTAGGTTTATTTTTAGTAATACTTTCATCAAAAACCCTAATACCAAGTGTTGAGATTGTAGCAATTAGAGTAGGTATACCCCAATCAGTAGTTGCTGCTACACTAGTAGCTTTTGGTACTAGTTTACCAGAACTTATAACATCAATTACTGCAGTTAGAAAGGGCCATGGAGAATTGGCTGTTGGTAATATAGCAGGTGCAAACATTTTAAATATATTATTTGTAATAGGTCTTTCAGCAGCAGTAACACCTGCGGGATTAAGTGTTCCAGTAATATTTTATAAATTACAAATACCTACTATGTTAATAGCCTTAGTATTATTCTTCATAAGTTCAAGAAGTAAGGACGAAAAAATCAATAAGCTGGAGGGAAGTGCCTTACTTGGCCTGTATGTAATTTACTTAATTTTAAATTATACTGGAATTTAATAGAGAATTTAATTGAATACAAATGGAATAAGGGTTACAATGTAATAATAGGTAGACTCATAATGAGGTGATAATTTGAAAAAAATATGGGGAAAATTTTTATATGCCATAGCTAAAATGCTAGATTTAGTATTAGGTGGACTATATAAATTTATAGACTTTGTAATTGAAATAATTTATGGACTAGGTAAGGGACTATTGAGTTTGTTAGGCTTATTTGCCCTAATATTTATAGGTTCCACAATGTTTTTAGCACCTTTTGCAATAGTCCTATTGGCACCTGTAATACTTATTTTGCTATTTGTATTTGTGGTAATTCCATATGGTGGAAAGTTATTAATGGCTTGGACAGACTATGCTAGATATTCTACAACGGAATATTTATACGATAAGTCTGATAAGTATATTTTAGGAAGAAGTGAACAGTTTAAAACATTTAAAGACTATAAAAAAGAGTATATTAGGATAGAAGAAGAAAAAGAAAGAAAAGCTCAAGAGGCTTACTATAGACAAGAACAAGAGCGAATGGAAAGAGAAAGGCAAATGTGGGAAGAAAGATTTAAATCTTGGAGTGGAAACTTTGGAGGAAATTTTAATGGAAGTTTCAACGGAGGAAGTGGCCAAGGGGGATTTTCTAATTTTTCTACAGGCTTTAAGGAAGAGTATGAACGAAGCTGTGATGTACTAGGTCTGCCTTATACATCTGATTTTGCAAGTATAAAGTCTAAGTATAGGGAGATGGCTAAAAAGTACCATCCCGACATAAACAAGGCTCCTGATGCAACAGAAAGATTTCAAAAGATAAATGATGCATATGGATTCTTAAATGAGGCTAATGTGAATAAGTACAAAAACCTAGGTTAGGAGAATTGATATGAGAGATAAACTGAGAAAGTTTTTATATGGTAGATATGGAAGGGATAGTTTTTCAGAGTTCACTTTGACCATATCACTAATATTCTTATTAATATCTTTATTTTTAAAGGGAAGTAAGGTCTATATTTTAGTTTATGGAGTGGCCATGGGATTTTTGATTTATTCTATGTATAGGATACTTTCAAAAGACATAAGGCATAGGCAGCTAGAAAACTTAAAATATATAAACTTTAAAAATAAAATAAAAGGCAAATTAAATTTTAATAAAAAGAAAATTGCAGATAGGAAGGACTACAAGTACTTTAAATGTGAAAAGTGTGGGCAAAATCTAAGAGTTCCTAAGAAGAAGGGAAGGGTTACGATAACCTGTCCCAAATGCAAAAATATAATAAAAGCAAGAACTTAAAAAGACCATATTGATAAATCTTTAATCCCAAGAGGGAACTAGGATTTTATCATATGGTCTTTTTTCTATTGGTCTTTTAATATAATTTCATAAGTTATGGGAGTAACTTTTTCTAACATAGCAGAAACACCACAGTATTTTTCTTGGGATAATTTTACAGCTCTTTCTATTTTATCTTTTGGAAGGTCTTTTCCAACAAAAGTATAGACTAATTTTATATTTTCATAAACTGAAGGTGTATCATCAGTTGAGTGAGTTATAGCATCTATGAAGACATCATCTAGGGCTACCTTCATCTTATCTAAAATGGACATTACATCTATTCCAGTACATCCAATTAAAGATGATAATAGTAATTGTTTTGGCCTTGGACCTAGGTTATTGCCACCAATTTCTTCTGAGGCATCGGTAATAAGATTAAAACCATCTAAGTTCATTTCAAAGGCCATATTGCCTTTTAACCTAGACTTAACTTCAACTTGTTTCATAATAAACAGCTCCTTTTCTAATGTATAATAAAATATATACCCATATACGGTAATTATACTTATAAATAAATGTTTTGTAAACAGTTAATTAATTTGCCAAAGTGTGATAAAATTAGGAAGAATACATTTAAATGGAGGGATCATTTTGGATCTGAAATCAAAGATAAGAGTAATAGAGGATTTTCCAGAGAAGGGAATAAGTTTTAAAGATATAACTACACTATTACAGGATCAGGCAGCTTTTAAAGAGACGATAGATATTATGGTTGAAAATTTAAAGGATAGGGACATAGATTATATAGCTGGACCAGAAGCAAGGGGTTTTTTATTTGGAACTGCTGTAGCCTATGCTTTAGGAGTAGGCTTTATCCCAATAAGGAAGCCAGGAAAGTTACCATGTGAAACTATAAAAAATGAATATAAGTTAGAGTATGGTTCTAATACTTTAGAAATACATAAAGATTCTGTAAAAAAAGGAGATAAGCTAGCAATAGTAGACGACCTATTGGCAACTGGAGGAACCATTGAGTCAGCAGCAAAGTTAATAGAAGAGTTAGGCGGAGAAATTGTTGGAATGGAGTTCTTAATTGAGCTAGAAGACTTAAAAGGGAGGGAGAAACTTACAAAATATAAGGTGAATTCTCTAGTAAAATACCCAGTATAATGGAGTGATTGAAATTTTTACTAAAATTTTAGACCATGAATTGAATATTATCCATATAGATATGGATGCCTTTTATGCATCTGTTGAAGAGGCAGATAACCCTAGATTAAAAGGTACGCCAGTCATAGTTGGAGGAAAGAGCAATCATGGAATAGTTACAACGGCCAACTATGAAGCTCGTAAGTATGGAATTCATTCAGCCATGCCGATTTTTATGGCAAAGAAAAAGTGTCCTATGGGAAACTATATAAGGCCTAGAATGGAAAGATACAGGGAGGTTTCTAGAAATATTTTTGACATATTATATACTTTAACAGACAAGGTAGAGGGCGTTTCTGTAGATGAAGCTTATATAGATATTGAAGGCTTAAGCCATTCACCAGAAGAAATAATAGGCCTTATAAAAGAAGAGGTCTATAAAAAAGAAGGGATAACATTTTCTGCAGGCCTATCCTATAACAAGTTTTTGGCCAAGTTAGCATCGGATTGGGACAAGCCAAATGGCTTTACAATAATAAGTGAAGAGATGTTACCAGATATACTTTTACCACTAAGTATAGGAAAAATCCATGGGGTAGGTCCTAAGACTAAAAACAAACTTGAGAGTATTGGGATCTATACTGTAGAAGATATGTATCAGCTTTCAGAGGACTTTTTATTTTCTAACTTTGGAAAATCAGGTTTAGAAATTTATCAAAGGATTAGGGGAGTAGACACAAGACAAGTTGATAATAGAAGGGAAAGGAAGTCTATTGGAGTTGAGAGGACATTTTCTAAAGCTACTAGGATAGAAAGTGAACTTGTAGAATATTTGAGCAGTTTTTCAAGAGAACTAGAAGAGGATCTTTATAGGAAGAGACTTCAAGGAAGAACTCTTATAGTAAAGATAAAGGATGAGGACTTTAAAACTCAGACTAGAAGCAAGACCTTAGATTCAAATATTCACCAGTATGAGGATATTTTTAATCTGGCTTTAAGCTTATTTCATGAAATAAAAATAAAGAAAAAAATAAGGTTGCTTGGAATAAGTATAGGTAACCTATCTACAATTGATAAAGAACAGTTGTCTTTTTTTGACTAGTGAGGAGGATTATATGAAAGCTTTATTGGTAATAGACATGTTAGAAGATTTTATAGACTTAGATGGTAAACTTTCAACAGGACCAGAGGGGTTGAAAATAGTCCCTTTTGTAAAAAATAAACTGGATGCATTTAGGGCTGATGGTGATAAGATTATATATATATGTGATAATCATGAAATGGATGACAAGGAGTTTGAAATGTTCCCAATTCATTGTGTGGCAGCCACCAAGGGAAGTCAGATAATTAAGGACTTGGAGCCCTTAGCAGGAGAAAAAGTAATATACAAAAGAAGGTATAGTTCTTTTTTCGCTACAGAATTGGACCTTTACTTAAGGGAAAATTCGATTGATGAACTTTATATAGTAGGAGTATGTACAAATATTTGTATTCTATACACTTGTGCAGATGGAAGAAATTTAAATTATAATATAAGTGTTTATAAAGATGGGGTTGCCTCTTTTGATATGGAAGCCCATGAGTTTGCCCTTAAAGAAATAGGAACCAGCTTAGGCTGTAAGGTCTTATAAACAGAACTGGTATTCTGTATCTATATATTGTATAATAATACTATAAAACTAAAGATGAGGTGATAGTATTTTATACAGGACACATATGGCAGGAGGATTGGCCCTAGGTTACCTAGTGTTTGCTAAAGTTGATGGACTCTCTGTAGATATTTTAGACCCTATAAACCTGGGAGTGATTTCAGCTGGTCTTATATTAGGATCTTTGATACCTGATTTAGACCACAAGAATAGTTATATATCAAATAAGGCCAAGTCTCTGTCTTTTTTTACATCTAGGTTATTTAAACACAGAGGCTTTACCCATTCTATTTTGGGTACTTTGATATTTTACTATATCCTCAATTATTTTTTACCTAAGCTTAGTCTATATATAGATATATTTTATTTGGATATATTTAAGTGGGCTTTAATAATAGGCTTTATTTCCCATATAATATTGGATATGATGACTCCAGGAGGAGTGGTCTTGTTTTATCCAATAATTGATAAGCGAATAAGGCTTGTTAATATAAAAAAAGACAAGAATAAATACAAAATTTTAGACAAGATGGTTTTTCTAGTATCTATTTTTATAATAGGAGCTATTTATGTCTATAGGGAAATACTACAATAATAAAAAGGAGAAAGCCTTAGGTTTTCTCCTTTTTATTATAGGTAATATAGAATTTTTTAAACTAAAAGACTTATAGGTATTTCCTTTAACAAATTAGTATCTTTATAGTTTTTTATAATGTCAATAACTTCGTTGAAATTTGAATCTATGTATTTGTTTTTATGATATACAATATCAAAAGATCTATTCCAAGATTTTGATGAATTGTGAATCACATGAATGCTACCATTTCTAACTTCTTCTTCGATTAATCTAATGGATAGGACTGCTAAACAGTTATTGTTCATAATAGCAGACTTAATAGCTCCAGGACAGTTACTTTCCCAAACTGTATTAATAGGAATATCCATATCAATCATATAATTTTCAAATAGTTCTCTAGTTCCACTACCCTTTTCCCTCATTACAAAGTTTAAGTTTTTTAATTCCTCGACTCCTATTTCGGCCTTGCCAGCTAAGGGATGATTTTGCCCACAGGCAAGGACTAAATAATCATCTATGGCAGGTATAGAAACCAAGCTTGGATTTTTTATGCTACCTTCAACAATTGCAATATCTAAATCAGAGTTTAAAAGCTTTTCCTCTATAATTTTTGTATTATTTATATAGGAATAGGTTTTAATTCTCGGATTTTTTTCTTGTATACTATTAACCACATGGCTCATTAAACAATTTCCGATAGTGACAGTTCCCCCAATATTAAGTTTGTCATAATTACTTATTTCAAACATCCTATCTTCTAAATCGTCAAATTGTTTAACTAGGTTCTTTGCATACATCAATAATTTTTCACCCTCTTTGGTTATGTAAAGCTTTTTACACAGCCTTTCAAAGAGTAAAATATTATAGTAATTCTCTAATTCTTTTATAGTCTGACTAACTGTTGGTTGGGAAATGAATAGATTATTTGCTGCAGTACTCATTTTACCAGTTTCAGCTACTTCAATAAATATTCTCAAATGTCTTATGGTCAAGGTGGTCCCCCCTTTATAAATTTGAAAAATAAATAAATTCAAAAAATTCTTATAGCTTTTACCTATAACCTTGATAAAATAATATCATTTTATTTAAATTAAAACAAGTGCTATTATAGAGATAAGAAAAAAACAGTAAAAAAATAGGAGTGTGAAAACATGAAAGTCTTAATAATAGGTGGGGTAGCAGCAGGTACAAAAGTTGCTGCAAAACTTAAAAGAGAAAATAGAGATTGTGAAGTTACAATCATTACAGACAGTGAAGATATATCTTATGCAGGTTGTGGATTGCCGTACTATGTAGGAAATGTAATTAAAAATCAAGAAGATTTAATAGTAAATACTCCAGAGAGTTTTGAAAATTTAACAGGTGCAGTGGTAAGAACAAGGGTTAGGGCAGAAAAAGTTGATCCATATAAAAAAGAAGTTACTGTAAAAAATTTACTTACCAATGAAGAAGAAATTCTTAACTATGATAAGTTAGTAGTTTCAACTGGAGCAAGACCAATAAGACCACCTTTTCCAGGTGTTGATTTAGATGGAGTCTTCCTAATGAGGACACCAGAAGATGCGATTAGCTTAAGGAAAGAAATTGAAGGAAAAGATATAAAAAGGGCAGTAGTTGTAGGGGGAGGATTTATAGGTCTTGAGGTTGCAGAAAATTTAGACCTACAAGGTATTAAAACTACAGTACTAGATATGGCTCCTAGTGTGCCACCAGGATTTGAACCTGAATTTGCTGATTACATAATAGAGCATTTGGCAGAAAAGGGAATCATGGTATTTACAGAAACTAAGTTAGAAGAAATCATAGGAGAAACTAAGGTAGAAAAAATAAAAACTGATAAGAATGCTATGAAGACTGACTTAGTAGTTTTATCAATAGGTATAAGAGCCAATACAGAATTCCTTGATGGAACTGGAATAGACCTTATGCCAAATAAGACAATAAAAGTTAATGAGTACTTTGAAACTAATATAAAAGATATTTATGCGGTGGGAGATTGTTCAACTGTTAAAAATATAATAACAAATGAACCAGCTTGGTCACCAATGGGTTCAACGGCCAATATAGCTGGAAGGCTTTTAGCTAAAGGTTTAAATGGAAATAAGGAGTCTTATGGAGGAGTTGTGGGAACGGGAGTTGCAAAGTTACCAGGGCTTAATATAGGTAGGACAGGCCTTACTGAAGCAGGAGCAAAGGATGCAGGTTATGATGTAGTAAGTGTTGTAACAGTAGTAGATGATAAGGCTCATTATTATCCTGATGCATCTGAATTTATAGTGAAGATGATAGCTGATAGAAAGACTAGAAAATTACTTGGTCTTCAAGTACTGGGTAGTGGTGCTATAGACAAGATGATAGATATAGGTGTTACTGCTATTACATTAGGTGCAAGCCTGGATCAAATAGCCAACTTAGACCTAGCTTATGCGCCACCATTTTCAACGGCAATTCATCCTTTTGTTCATACAGTAAATGTACTTGTAAATAAAATTGAAGGAAACTTTGTAAGTATAACACCAAAAGAGTACCAAGAAAATAACTATGATGATTACAAGAAGATAGATGCTTCTATAACTCCAAGTTTGGGAAGTTTACAATATATAGATTTAACAACTGTAAATGGACCAGTTGAAGGTCTTGCTACAGATGAAAAAATACTATTAATCTGTTCTAAGGGTAAGAGGGCTTACTTATTACAAAATAGGTTGAAGTATTATGGATATACAAACACAGTAGTACTTGAGGGTGGATCTATTTTTAATGAAATAGAAATATAAATAAAATATCTTAGGAGGGTTTAATTTATGGCAAGTTTAACGATTAGTCCAGCAGATGAGAAGAGAGTAAAAGCGTTAGGTTTTTTATCTAACAAGGGAACAGATAATTTTTCAGCTAGAATTATAACAGTAAATGGAAAGATTTCTGCTAAACAATTACAATGTGTTGCAGAAGCAGCTGAAAAGTATGGAGATGGTCAAATAACATTTACATCAAGACTTACTATAGAATGTCCAGGTGTTCATTATGACAAAATTGATGATTTTATTGCCTATGTAGCTCAAGAAGGACTGTTAACAGGTGGTACAGGATCAAAGATAAGACCAGTTGTTTCATGTAAGGGAACTACTTGTCAATATGGTTTAGTTGATACTTTCGATGTAACTGAAGCTATACATAATGAGTTTTACTTACATTGGCATGATGTTTTAACTCCACATAAATTTAAAGTAGGTATGGGTGGATGTCCAAATAACTGTATAAAACCTGACCTAAATGATTTAGGAATAATAGGCCAATTAGAGCCAAACTTCGATGAGGACCTTTGTGTTGGTTGTAAGAAGTGTGGAGTAGAAGATGCCTGTCCAATGAAGGCTGCTAAAGTTGTAGATGGAAAGTTAACAATTGATAAAACATTATGTAACAACTGTGGATTATGTGTTGGAAAATGTCATTTTGACGCTATTCCAGATGGAGAAACAGGATATAAAATAACTCTTGGTGGTATGTGGGGTAAGAGAAAAAATGAAGGTCAACCAATATCAAGATTAATGAGATCAAAAGAAGAAGTAATGGATGTAGTTGCAAAGACTATCTTAATCTATAGAGAGCAAGGTATAACAGGAGAGAGATTAGCTCAAACTGTTGAAAGAATTGGTTTAGATAAATTTGAAGAACAATTATATAGTAACGATATAATGGATAGAAAAGAAGAGATATTAAATGCAACACTTCATGTAAAAGGCGGAGCTAAGTGTTAAAAATTTTCATAAAGGGCTAGGGGAGTTTACTCCCTAAGCCTCTTCCTTTTGGGAAAACAGGTTAAGAAATTAACAAGCATACCAAACAAAAACAAATAGAGTGCGAAGGAGATGCAAATATGAATAACAAGAAGATTCTCGCTATAATTCTTTGTATAGTCATAGCGTTAGTAGCTACTTTTTTAGGTGGAAAACAAAATTATGTAGGTGCACCAATGATAGGCCTATTTATAGGTATGTTAATTTATAATTTAATGCCTGATGCAGACAAGGATTTTAAATCAGGAACATCTTTTGCAGGTAAGAAGTTTTTAAACTGGGGAATTATATTGGCAGGAGCAACACTTAATTTTAACGAAGTAGTTGGGTTTGGAGCAAAGGCAATTCCACTGATAGTATTTAATATTTGTTTGTCATTTTTTACAGCATTTATGATAGGAAGAAAATTAGGACTTAATGATAATATAAACACTTTAGTAGGTGGAGGAACTTCCATATGTGGTGGTACAGCTATTGCTACCATGGCGACTATTATAAAGGCTCATGAAGATGAGATAGCCTATGCAATGACTGCAATTTTTGTATTTGATATATTAGCTGCATTGGCTTATCCTTACTTATCAACAGCTATGGGTCTTACTCAAAATCAATTTGCTATTTTTGCAGGAACTGCCATAAATGATACGTCATCTGTAGCAGCGGCAGAAGCTACTTATAATGCTTTACAGGGACTAGACTTAAGTTCAGCTATAACTGTAAAGTTAACTAGGACTACAATGTTAATACCACTTGCAATAATAGTTACTATGATAACTATTAAAAAGCAATCTAAGGCAGTGGGAAATGACCAAGCATCATTGGGACAAACTATTTTAAAGATATTCCCTTGGTTTATTGTAATCTTCCTTGGTATGGCTATTTTAAATACTTTTGGATTATTTGATTTAATACCAGGTGCAGGAAAGTTCTTTAAAAAGGGTTATAAATTTTTAATCACTACAGCATTGGCAGGAGTAGGCTTTAAGATTAAATTTAAAGACTTGTTTACTAAGGGAGCAAAGCCTCTTATCTTAGGTGGATGTACTTGGTTTGCTGTATTTTTATCATCATTATTATTTATAAACTTATTTGCAGGTTATGTAGGATAGGATATAAAAAAATACATCTGGACAAAATTGTCTAGGTGTATTTTTTAAAGCCTATTTATCAATGAAACAATTCATCTTTATATACTTAGATTTTATATACAAGTATATGTTAATATGTTATATTAATATTAACATAATCTGAATAGGAGGTATTAAATGAAGAAATGGTGGCAGAATAAGAAATTTTTAAATGAGATGTTGATTATTGCCATACCAATAGCAATTCAAAATCTCATAACATCTTCATTAAACATGGTTGATACCCTTATGATTTCAGGAGTGGGAGAATCTAGTATAGCTGCAGTAGGACTTGCAAACCAGCTATTCTTTTTTTATTCATTAATACTATTTGGTATAAATAGTGGGTCTTCTATTTTCATATCCCAATATTGGGGAAAAAAAGATACAGACAGTATAAGAAAAATACTTGGTCTAGCACTTACTTTAAACATAGTAATAGGAATAATCTTTACATATCTAGGATTTTTCAAGCCAGAATTTATAATGGGATTATTGACTCCAGACAAAGAAGTAATAATGTTAGGGAAGGAGTATCTTAGAATAGTTAGTTTATCCTATATAGTTACAGGAATTACATTTGCCTATGGCGTGGCCTCAAGAAGTATAGGTGAGGCTAGGATTCCTATGATAGTGTCAGGGGTTTCCTTTATAATAAATACAGTTTTCAACTATTTATTAATATTTGGTAAATTTGGTTTTCCAGAATTGGGAATTGCTGGTGCAGCCTACGGAACCTTAATAGCTAGGTTAGTAGAAGTTATTGCAATTATCTTATTGATATATAAGTATGTAGATCCATTGGCAGCAAGGCTAAAGGAGTTAACTAACTGGTCAAAAGAGTTTTTCTTTAGGTATATAAAGACTACATATCCAGTAATTATAAATGAAGGCTTTTGGGGTTTAGGTCAGATAATGTACTCAGTGGCCTATGCTAGAATAGGAATAGAGGCTACAGCAGCAGTTCAAATAATATCATCTATCCAAAATATATTTATGGTCCTAGTAAGGGGACTTTCCAATTCATGTACAGTAATGGTTGGTAATAAAATAGGTGGTGGAAAAGAAGAAGAGGCTGTTGAATATTCCAAGCAGTTTTTAAGTATGGCGGTTACAATTGGTTTAATATCAGGAGTAATCTTAATACTGTTTCCTCAGATAACTCTGATTCCTTTTAGAAATATAGATAAGGATTTATTCCAACTGTCAAGGGAGATGGTTAGAATAATGGGTATATTTTTTGCATTTAAGACCTTTAATACGGTTTTAACAGTAGGAGTTCTAAGAGGAGGAGGAGATACATCCTTTTCTATGTTTTTAGAACTTGGGACAATGTGGCTAGTAGGAGTACCTTTAGCATTTATAGGTGCAGTAGTGTTGAAATTACCAGTTACCACAGTGGCAATTTTAGTTGGAGCAGATGATTTATTAAAATCTATAATTGGTTTTCCAAGAGTAAAATCTGGAAAATGGTTAAAGGATGTAACTTAAAAGTCTAAAAGTTAAAGTACAAAGGGGGAATAAGGATGAGTAAATTCATTAAGGAGATTGATATTCCATATTATGAATGCGACAATGAAGGCATACTATTTCCTTCATCAATATTAAAGTTTTTAAGCGAAGTGGCTATTTTACACAATGAGTTTAATCTTAGTAAACAAGCTGATAATAGTGGTTGGATGCTTAATAAATGGAGACTTAAAATAGGAGAATATCCAAAAGGGAAAGACAGAATCACTATAGAAACATGGGTATCAAAGGTAGATAGGTTTTATGTTACTAGGGAGTTTAGAATTTACTTAAGAGATATAGAAATAGCCAGAGCATCTTCGCTTTGGATTTATATGGATATTAATAAGAGAAGACCTATTAGGATAAAAGATTCTGACTTAGATCCAAACAGTATAATAGAAGATTTCAATTTTGATGGCTTTAGCAGATTGGACTTCGATATATCAAATGGTGAGAATGACACCTTCTTTAAACTTAGAAGAAGCGATATAGATACTAATCAACATGTAAATAATGTGAAATATTTTGATTGGATTTTGGAATCAATAGATGAAAATTTTTATAGGGAAAACAGTTTGGAAGAAGTTGAAATAGAAAATAAAAAAGAATTAAAATATCCGGAAAAAGTCAGGATAAAATTAGAAGGAAACCTAAAAAATGTAAAACACATAGTGACTTGCCAGTCACAAATTAATGTATTATCAAGGACTTCTTGGAATAAGAAAAATAATTAAGAAAAGTCAGATAAGTCAAAAATGTTTAAAATTTTTAATAAAAAGACTTGCAAATAAATAGGACAGATGCTATAATACAGTTGTAGCTTTAATTCGGAAGTAATAAACAAATACACAATAATTTCTAAACACTGTATTTCTAAATTGTCATATAGACAAGAAATTTTATTGTATGTATTTTTTCGGATTTACAAAAGAATTAAAGAAATAAAATTTTTTGGAGGTATTGCAATGAAGGGTACAGTAAAATGGTTTAACGCAGAAAAAGGATTTGGATTTATTACAACAGAAGAAGGAAACGATGTTTTCGCTCACTTCTCACAAATTCAAAAAGACGGATTCAAAACTTTAGAAGAAGGACAAGAAGTTGAATTTGAAGTAGTTGAAGGTGCAAAAGGATTACAAGCTGAAGGCATAAATATTATCTAATTTAGTAATATTTAACCTCTTAAAGGTCTAACTTTAAGAGGTTTCTTTATATCTAAAAATAAACGATAGAGGAGAATAACAATGGCAGAAAATAAAGTACTAGCAGTAGTAGAAGGAAAAGAAATAACAGAAGATATAGTTTTAAAGTTTATGAATGACTTGGGACCACAAATGGCTATGCAATTACAAAATCCTGAGGGGATGAAAAGGGTAGTTGAAGAACTAGTTAACCAAGAATTATTGTATTTAGAAGCAAAAGAAACTGGAGTGGATAAAGACCAAGAGTTTTTAAATGAGCTTAAGAGATTGGAAGAAGGTCTTTTAAAGCAATATGTAGTAAGCAAATTATTAGTAGATATTGAAATAGATGAAGAAGAAATAAAAAAATATTATGATGAGAATCAAGAGATGTTCAAAAAACCAGAGATGGTCCAAGCAAGTCATATATTAGTTGCAGATTTAGAGGAAGCTAATAAAATATATGAAGAAATCAAGGCTGGAAAAGATTTCGCAGAAGCTGCAAGTGAAAAATCAACTTGTCCTTCGAAAGACCAAGGTGGAAACTTAGGAGAATTTGGTAAAGGTCAAATGGTTAAGGAATTTGAAGATGTGGCTTTCACGATGGAAATTGGCCAAATTTCAGAGCCAGTTGAAACTAAATTTGGTTACCACATAATTAAATTAGAAGGCAAGAATCCAGAGTCAGTATTGGATTTTGAAGAAGTTAAAGAAGGTTTAAGCCAACAATTACTAGGAATGAAACAACAAGAAAAATATGTTGAAAAGACAGATAAACTAAAAGAGAAGTATAAAGTAGAAAACAAAATGTAATTTAGTAGGTTTGTAGGAAAATAAGTGTAGAAATTTATGTTTTATATGAGTTTCTACACTTATTTTTTTATAAGCTGGTTAAAAAAGCCTTAAAGGGAAATAATAGATATTGGTCATATAAAAGTTTTCTTACAATATAATAATCTTACTTAAGTTGTAGAAAGGCAAAAAAAAAGATATAATATTAATATATATTAAATCCTTAGGGGGATGGAAAATGAAATTAGAATTATTTGACTTTATAGAAGATACATTGAATTTAATTGATCAAAGAAGGGATAGTATTGAAGAAGTAGCTTCTCACTTAGAAAAGTTCTTTACTAATAGCTTTTTTATTGATGATCACTTTTTAAATGTAAGCTATAGGATAAAGTCAGCTGAAAGTCTAAGAGAACAGATATTGAGACATAATTTTTTCTTAAGGTATGAAACGCCAGAAAATTTATTCAATAATCTATCAGACTTAATAGGTTTTAGGATTGAGTGTAGGTTTATAGAAGATGAAAAGAAAATTTATAAGGATATAGTTGAATTATTCAATATTGAAGTTGAGGATGGCTTCTACATAAGTCCATTAAATTCTCACATAATGTTACAACTAGCAGAAAAACAGCCACAGGTACAGAAAAATGGATTTGAAATATATAAAATAGATGGAAAGTATGAAAAAGATGATGTTAAAATTAACTTTGAACTTCAAATTAAGTCACTTGTAAATATATTTTGGGGTGAAATAGACCATAGAGTCTTATATAAGAATTTTAATTATATGCTAAAGCAGGACTTTTTTAGAGATATAATGTCTTCTATAAAGGATAATCTTTCCATGATTGATAGGCAGTTGATGTTAGTTCATGACCATTTAAATGGGATGGATGCAAGTGATGAAATAAATAAAAAAGAGCAATTACAAGAATTATTATCTAAGATAATTCACGATATATATGTAGTTAAGGTAAGGAAAGAAATAGGTTTTGTGGTAGATTTTAAAAAATCAACAGACGTAATAGTGGACTATATATTTATAAAAGGTGGCGTACTAGAGTCAGACAACTATAGTGAAAATTTCTTGAGGGTATTAAATAGGCTAAATGACATATCTAGAGAAGATATTAGCTTTACAGGCTATATAGACTTCGAAAGAGAACCTATTTTTAACGATAGTTTTACTAGAAAAATAGGTAAGGCTATTTTAGATGTATTAAATAAGGATTTTAGGTGGAACCTATTCTTTAAAATA
>CAZRYA010000015.1:0-16216 GCA_964604235.1 uncultured Tissierellaceae bacterium
AAAAGCCTTGTGTTTTGCCATTTCATATATTTCTTCTTGGTTGTTTTTTTGTCCAACCATATAATTTACAATTTTTTCATAGTTTTCTGGATCTCTGTATATAGGGCATAACTGTAAAACTCGCAAAAAACCATAATACCTATCTATGATAAATAAACTGTCTAGTATTTCCCTAGTCACATAGGCATAAATTACTTCTTCTGAATAGGCCTTATCCTTATCTAACCCTACTCTTTCCACCTTATCTAAGATATACTTAGTCATAAAATCTATTTCATACTTCCAAGCTATTTTTCTATCTAGGTAAATCTTAGTGTTTTTTCTCCAGTCCGAATATAGGCTCAGTTCATAATAAATATGCCACATTATTTGATTTTCATCTAATTCATCTTCCACAAAACTAACTAAGGGCAAAAATAGATTACCACTAGATACATCTAAATGAAATTTTTCTCTTTCTGGATCTGGATTATATATGAGGCTTGAATCTCCTGTAAAAGTTACTAGGGATCTTTTCTCCCTCTCTATAAATCTTTGGCAGTTATTCATAGACTTTTCTATCAAATCTATTATTGGCTCATATCCATTCATAGTATCACCCCTAACTATATATTGATATCTTTCTCAAATCATCTGGACTATTTATTCTAATAAGATCTATCCTATACAAACTGCCATCTAGGCCTAGACCTAAGTAAATATTCTTTTCAAAGTTACTTATATTAGTAAAATATATTTCTTCCTCAACTAAGTTTTCACCATAATTCCAAATAGAAAAATTCTCTTCAAATCCATATAATAGCCCATTATCACTTAAAAGTACTATACTTCCTTCCTTAGATCTAGTCTCAATTATATTGCCTTCTAAAGCTTCTACTTGGTCTAAACTAAAGTCACTCAAATTTAAAATACTAACTTGTCCATTGGTCCCTGTTGCTATTAAATTATCTTTAAGTAGACTTTCACTTTCTAGATAGCCTATATTTAAAATTGGCCCCTCCATAACTTTTATGCTTCTGTCAACTTTAAATTTATTATCTATCAATTTTATTAAAATTAAGTGCCCCATCCTATCCCCTATTACAAAATAGTTTTCGCCTAATTTTTTAATAGCTGACCAAGTTCCTACTTGGAGTTTTAAACCTGTATTTTCAAAGTAATAGCTTCCACTCTTTCCTTTTAAATTTACTAAATCAAACTGTCCTTCTCCCCTAGCTACTAATATACTTGCCTTATTTATTAAAATAGATTTATCAAAACCATTCATTTCATCATTTAGGATTTTTTTTATCTTTAAGTCTCTATCTAGATTAGGAATACTATTTCTATTTTCTAAACTAATAAGATAAGATTCCCTATTCATACCTAGTAAGAGGATTTCATCACCTAGTATAAATAGGTTGGAGAACCTAGTATTTATATCTTTTACCCTGCCAGTCCACTCAACCTTGTCCTTAGTTAAATCTAAATAAAAGAAACGAAGGCCTCCATCTAATCCAGCCACTAAATATAGCTTACTACTCAACCTTAAAATCTTATCTGCAAAAGTTTCAAAAGAAAATTGGCCTATATTGGTTATTTTAGAAATTCTCATACTTAAATGATTTTCCTCTCTACCATAAGACCTATAGTAGGGGACAAGGTCCTTAAGCATTAATTCTTCCATTGTCTTTAATTCTTCCATATTACTATAAAACTTTTCATCTAATACTCCCTTACTTAAAGATTCTTCTAACATGGCCTTGCTTTCTAAAAGCTTCTCTCTAAAATCTCTTTCATCTATAGATATTTTAAGCTTCATTTCTATCACTACATTTTTTCATATTATCTAATAGGTCTAAAGAGTGGTCTAATTTTGAAAGTTCACTATTTAGTTCTTCGTACTTTTCTACATCAATATTAGGAACTTGCCCATCTTCATTTGAAAACATTTCTAATATATCTTTAGAATAAGCTGTTTTTGCCCCATCAAACAATAAGTATATTATATCTAAATATGAAACTACTCCTAGGTCCCTCCTAGTATAATCATAAGCTCTAAGCCTAATTTCCTCATAGGACCTTGTGGAAGATCCTATTGCCTTAGTTACCACATTCCATCCATCTTCCCTTGGGAAAAATCCATACCTTACTGCCTGGGCCAAAATATAATTCTGATCATCTGGATAGGTTATTGAACTTATAAAGCCATCCCACAAGGCCTTACTTAAGTCTTTTTCTTCTCCCCTATTCCAGTTATCTAGAACATGGAGGATATTACGAATTGATAAAACAGATTCCCTAAGCTCAGGCTGATCTCCTCCAATGTCTTCATTAAAAACTTCACCATCAAGCCTTCCCATAAAAATATCTTGGGTCAATTTAGATAATTGGGCAAACCTGAATAATTCTTCTAAACTTCTTTTAGGATCTGGCAGCTGTATGCTTCCATTTTCATCTGCCAATTGGCCTAAAATAATTCTAAACAGCTGGTTTTCATTTGGATTATTTTGGTCATAAAGGCTTCCCCTTATATTTTGTGGCAGATAATTGTATTCAATAGTAGTGAATCGGGATTTAAAAGCTGGATTTAATTCATTAGTTCCTTCATAACTAACCATTTGACTAGACAGGTTACCTGTCCCTATAAATCCAAAACCCTCCTTAATTTCTACTGGCCCTACTCCTGTAATATAGGCTTTCATACCTGCATGGCGTTGTAGAATATCATTTAAACCTATTAGGTTTTGCATAGCTATGGTATTTAATTCATCTATTATAACCACTCTACCTTCTTTTACTGCTACTAAAATTTCCCTTTCAACTTTTTTTATTTCTGTACCAAAGGCACTGTTACTAGCCACTAATAGGTCAGAGAAGCTCTTCCAAATTTGGATTTTTAGTTGTAGCTTCTCTTCTTCTGTCATCTTAGATAGTTTTTCTTCATGGTCCTCCATCCAATCATAAAAATCTTCTATTAGCATATTTAAATAGTCAGAATAAGAGCCTTCAGAAAAGCTATGGCTTAAGGATAAAGTTTTTTCAACAAACATGTCCTCATAAGTTAAATTATGGGATCCAGATATAAAAAGAGGTTGGATTCTCTCTATTTCTTCTTTATTTCCATTATGCACTAATTGACTATAATAGTTTTTTCTCTTTTCGTTTACTTTTTTAAATTCTTCTAGGGCATCAGTTTCTGTAAGTTTAGGATTTTTTACAAACCATTCCTCCATGGCTTCTTCTAAGTCTTCTTGTAGTCTATTTTGAATGGTAAAATCAATAGCTGCCTCTGTAGCTAGTTGAGTTTTTCCACTGCCTAAATGGCCTACTAAATAAACCGGAACACCTAAATTTAAAGATTCGACTATTTTATCTTTAGATTCAACTACATAGGGAACTTCCACTAAACTTTGATTCTTTTTACTTTCTATATCCTCCATTAACTTCCTGCTATAATAGTATTCCCATCCTTCTTTAGATTGTTCTAAGAGCCTGTTTAAATCTCCCTCTAGTTTTTTTATCCTATCTACCCTATATCTTGTAGCCTGATTACTACCATAGTGTCTTGATTTTGTTTTTTCTTTATTTATTTTCCTTTCATATCTTAAGAAAAATTTTTCATATTCAATTTGATTCTCAATTTCTTTTATTTTCTCACCTTGACTACTTGTCTTCAAGTATTTAAAATTCTTGTATTTTTTTAAATACTCTACTTTATAATCATCTAGAATATTTTCTGCTTCATTAGGCAAATTTACCCTTCTAAAATTAGAAAAGAAACTTCTTTCTCCCAATTTTCCTTCATCATAACTTTCCTCTAATGACTTCTTTCTAATTTCCCTTCTATAAAGCTCATCTATTTCTTCAATAGTTGGAACAGGTCTCTTATCCATAAAATTTCCTCCTTATATTTATAAATTAAACCAGTTCATAAATTAAAATCCCGATATCTTTACAATTCGGGATTTTAATTTATATTATTTAACTTTTAAGCCTCTAAATTATGCCATACTCTTTTAACAATACTTCTATATCTGTTCCTGCTATTTGTTTTTTGATTTTATGTTTTACTAGTGGTGGAATGTGAACTTCTGGTTTTTCACCATCTAATAGGCAGACACCAGCACTTAGTAGGTAACGTATATCGTATCTAGAATTATATACTTCTGGAACTCCTCTTTCTACTCCTGTTAATACATAAACTGCCTCCATTGCTGTACGTCCTGAATATTCAATAGTAAATACTGTGTCACGTCCTGGATCGTCTAGTGTTTCAGCAAATTGTCCTAAGAAGGCAAAGTTTACTCCTCCTTTTGGTACTACATAGGGTCTGTCCCCAGCTTCACGAGGCATAAATTGTGAAGTAATATATGGCATCATTACTGGAATTGCCGTACAGGAATCTGCTAATTCTTCTATTTCATTTACTGGAACTCCTATATGATACAGCCATTCTTTTGTAATCTCCTTACCTGTACAATCCCTCATTGATTTTTTAATATAATCTCCTGGTACATCTGAAAATAGTCCATATACCCAAACTACAACATCTTTCTCTGGTTGTCCATAATATTGTTCTTGACGATTTATAGTCCAGCTCATTAGCCAAGAAGAGTCAACAGCAGTAACAATACCACCTGTTACTGTCCTTCCTGTATAAGGAGAACGCTTTGTTATTTTTTCTATATATTCTGGTACCCTTTCATCATGGCAAGTTACTGTACATGATTCCCAATTTGATTTTTCAGGATCTCCACAGAATTTTTCTGGTCTACCAAATTCTTCTGATTGGGCTGCAATATTTTTCCATAGTTCCCAGCATCCCTTAGCTTCTTTATTAAATTCTGCTGGAGTATTATCTGTACCATAACCAGATCCCTCAGTCATTGAACCATTTGTTATAAATACTAGGTCTTTTTCCGTAAGGTCTATTGAAATATCTTCTCCTTTAGAATTTTTAGCCACTATTCTCTTTGCAATTTTTTTATCTGGCCTAATTTCAAATTCGACATTATCAACTGTAACTCCATATTGGAATTTAGCCCCATTATCTTCTAGGTATTTTACCATAGGTTTTACAAATGAAGTATATTGATCATGACGTGAAAATTGTAAGGCTGATAAAGTAGGTAGTCCTCCTACATGGTGGATAAAACGATTCATATATAGTTTCATTTCAAGAGCACTATGCCAATTTTCAAATGCAAACATTGACCTCCATAGTGTCCAGAAATCAGTTTCTAATAATTCTTCTGAAAAAACATCTTCTATAGATTTATTCTCTAATTCTTCATCTGCCATAGCAACAAACATGGCTAACTCTTTAGCTAAATCTTGTCCTAAGTTGAATTTTTCATTGTCATAGCGAATACCTTGTTCTTTTGTTATACGACAATTACTATAGTTAGGATCGTCATAGTTTGTATAATAGAAATGGTCTAAAACTGTCATATTTGGATCTTCTGTTGAAGGTAATGAACTAAATAAATCCCATAAGACTTCAAAGTGATGTCCCATTTCACGTCCACCACGGGCTACATATCCTAAATTATCCCTAATTGCTCCATCTAGTGAGCCACCTGGTATATCTAATTGTTCTAAGAAAGTAATTTTACTTCCATCCATATGGGCATCTCTTATTAAAAAACATCCAGCTGCTAGAGCACCTATACCTGTTCCTATTAAATAGGCTTGCTTTTCATCTACACCTTCTGGTTTCCTTGTGTTTAATAGTGAATGATAATTTCCATTAGTAAGTTTTAATCTTTCATCATGAGTTTTTAATTCCATATTAATCTCCCTCTCTATTTTTTATTTGAAGTTCTAGATAAACCCATAACTTATATTATTTATACTTCAACTCTTGTTACAATATAAATAATATAAACTATCTTAAAGTGATTTTTTCTTCTAGGACCTTCTATATTTATATAGTACAACTTATAAAACTTCTTTTCATTAGACAAATAGGGCTAAGTGTTAAAAATTCTAACACTTAGCCCTATTTGTCTAAATTTTAGGCAATCCTATCCTTTTGCCCAAAACTAACTATTTAACTCTACACTCCTATATAAAGACTCTTCAATATTTCCATCAAAAAGCTGTCCTATCCTCTTTATAACCAAATTGTGATCTTCTTTCATCCCTGTAGATATCCACCTAAGAACCATTTCTGTCAGTGCACATTGATAAAAAGATGCTATTAATTCAACATCTTCCTTGGAAGCAGGAATATCTATTCCTACTTTTTCTACATATCTTACCATAACATTTCCAGATATATTATATATGTAATCTTCCAACTCTTCTCTCTGCATAGAATTATAAACATGGTAAATCGCCTTCTTATTTTCTAAAGCAAACTTTGCTGCAAAAATAAAGCTCTCTTCCCAAGATAATGTATCATTATATTCGTCAATTACCCTTTGGAGTTCAGTTTCAAATATTTCTGATAGTATCTCATATATATCTGTATAATGATAGTAGAAGGTATTTCTATTTATATCACATTCATTTCCTATTGCAGTAACTGTAATCTTATTAAGTGGTTTCTCATTTAACATCTTTATAAATGCTTCTCTAATCAATCTCCTTGTATGATTTTCTGCCAAGCTGATACCTCCTTAATACTTTGTATTTTTTTAAATTATACCATATGACCTAATCTTTTAAAAGAAAGTAAAGTATCCCAAAGCCAATATGTCTTATTTCTTAATATTATTTTTTGTTTAAAAAATATATATTTATTTAAACTTAGTTATATCTAAATTTAAATAAAACTAATGGAAGCTACCTATAATATGTCTTAAAAGAGGCAACTTCCATTTATTGTATTATTAAATCTTTGCACTATTAAAATAATAACCTGCTCCCCACTTGGTCAATATATATTCTGGGTTATTAGGATCACTTTCTATCTTTTCCCTAATTCTTCTAATGTGAACATCTACTGTTCGTATATCTCCATAATAATCTTCTCCCCAAACAGTATGAAGTAATTCTTTTCTCTTAAAGACCTTGTCCTTATTAGTTATAAGGACATAAAATAAATCAAATTCCTTCCCTGTTAAACTAATTTCTCTGTCTTTTATATGGACCTTCCTTCCCATACTATTTATATTGAAATCTCCAAGTTTTAAATTACTAGTCCCCTGATCCTTATTAGTCATATTTATCCTTCTAAATAAGGCCTTAATCCTGGCTTTTAACTCTAATATATTAAAAGGTTTGACAATATAATCATCCGCTCCGTATTCTAAGGCCAAAATCTTGTTAATATCTTCATCATTTTCACTAATCATGATTATTGGCGTCTCAGTTATTCGCCTTATATTTTGACAAATAGATAGACCATCTTCATCTGGTAGCTCCAATTCTAATATTATTAAATCGTACTTTTCCTCTTCTATCTTATCAATTATATTCCGTCCACTGTCAAGAGTTGAAATAAGGTAACCATCTTGTTCCAAGCTATAAACTAGCCCTTTTACAAAAGATCCATCCTTATCCACTATTAGAATTCTTTTCTCCATACTATTCACCTCTTTCTTTTAATTTTATTCCATACATTGTTACATTTTTTTAACTTCTATATGGTACCTATACCCATAATTATTAATTTTATATAATATATAGCCTATTTACTATGGATTCAAGTTCATTTTCCTGAATTGTTCTCATATCTAAAAAATATTCGTCTTCCTTAATTCTCCCTATTATAGGTGTGTCTCCTTGTCTCATAAAGCTTTCTAATTTACCTGCAGACATTCCCTTGGCTTTAATCCTCAGCCCAATAGACGGAATCTCCATTAGAGGTAGTGATCCTCCTCCAACCTGAGAATTAGTAGGGACTAGGTCTAAGTCCAACTTGGACCTATCAGACAAGCTTTTTAGAATCTTATCCCCTCTAGATTTAATACTATCGACATCTTCTAAAATCATCTTTAATGTTGGGATCTTCTCTATAGCCAAATCTTCATCCCTATACAGGTTAAATAATTCATATAAGATGCTCAAGGTAAACTTGTCAACCCTAAAGGCCCTAGTTAGAGGATTGGCCTTTATCTCATCTATTAGGTCTTTTCTCCCCACTATTATTCCACTCTGAACTCCACCTAACAACTTGTCACCACTAAAACTTACGAGATCCACTCCTGCCTTTATACTATCTTGAACCGTAGGTTCTTTTTCCAAACCATACTTTTCCAAGTCTATGAGTATTCCACTACCTACATCTTCATATAAAATTAGATCATCTTTTATTCCTAAAAGCTCCCTACTGGTCACTGATTCTGTAAATCCCATTATCTTATAATTACTTGTATGTACCTTTAGAATTACTCTTGTTTCTTCTGTAATTGCATTTTTGTAATCTCTTAAGTGAGTTTTATTGGTGGTTCCAACTTCCACTAACTTACACCCACTTGCTTCCATAACATCTGGTATCCTAAAAGAGCCTCCTATTTCAATCAGCTCTCCCCTAGAAACTATACCTTCATGCCCCTTAGCAAAAGTATTTAAAACAAGCATTACAGCAGCAGCATTATTATTAACAACTAAGGCAGATTCCCCTCCTGTTATTTTACATATTAAATCTTCAAGCAAGTCGTATCTAGACCCTCTTGAACCTGTATTCAAATTGTATTCTAAATTTGAATAACCTACAACCTTACTCCTTATGCTTTCAAATATTTCTTCTGAGATTAAGGCCCTACCTAAGTTAGTATGAAGTATTGTACCTGTACCATTTATTACTCTTCTTAAATTTTTATTTCCCTTATACTTTAAATCTTTTTCTATTAATTTGTCTATATTTCCAATATCCTTTTGGATTTCTTCCCTATCTATTCCACTTTGAATCCTATCCCTTAGGTCATCCAAAACCTTCCTTACACTATCAACAACTTCTTCTCTTTCATGTTCATCTAAAAGTCTTAATATCTCAGGTTCTTCCAATAACAAATCCACTTTAGGTAATAAAGAATACAGTCTTTTATCCATTTGTTTTCCCACCTATTCTATATAAATGTATTTTTCATCTTCCTCAATAACTTTTCCTATTATACTAGATTTTATATCTAGCTTATTTAATTCTTCTAATAAGTCTAGGGTCTTATTTGCCTTTACGGAAATCAATAGGCCTCCTGATGTCTGTGGATCATATAAAAGGTCTAGTATCGACTCCTCTACCTGGCTTCTTAACTCTACAAGGTCTTCTATATGTTTTTTATTATCATAGGCCCCCTTTGGAACTAAGCCCATTTCTGCATAGTCCTTTGCCCCTGGTGCCAATGGAACCATTGAGCTATTTATAACTACACTGACCTTGCTCCCCTTGGCCATCTCCATAACATGACCCAATAGACCAAATCCAGTTATGTCTGTCATACTATTTACTCCACCAACCTTGTCGACAGCTTCTTTTCCATATTTATTTAAGGTGACCATGATTTTTACAGCCTCTTCATAGTAGTCCTCTTCTAGAATTCCTGCCTTTATAGCAGTGTTTAAAACTCCCAAGCCAATTGGCTTTGTAAGGATTAAATTATCTCCTACCTTTGCATTGCTGTTTGTTAGAATCTTATTTGGATCAATATAACCAGTTACTGATAAGCCATACTTAGGTTCATCGTCTGTCACTGTATGACCTCCAATTATTATTGCACCTGCTTCTTTTACCTTATCTAAACCACCTTTTAATATTTCTGCTAAGACCATTGGGTCTAGGCAGTCTGGAAAACATGCTATATTCATGGCCATTTTAGGCTCTCCACCCATTGCATATACATCTGATAGTGAATTAGTTGCAGCAATTTGTCCAAATAAATAAGGATCATCTACTACTGGTGTGAAGAAATCTAAGGTCTGAACCAAAGCCAATTGATCGTCTACCTTATAAACTGCACTATCATCTGAAGTATCAAGTCCCACCAATAAGTTTTCATTTGTTTCTCTTGGTATGTGACACAAAACTTGTGTCAATAAGTCGGGTCCGACTTTAGCTGCTCAGCCAGAAGTTTTTGTCATACTTGTAAGTTTTATATCCATCTTTATCCTCCTATTTTACTATAATTAAAGCTTCAATCTGCTCAAATTTTTTATCTCCAATCCCTGAGACATTTTTTATATCTTCTACTTTTTTAAATTTATTTTCCAACCTATAGTTAATTATCTTATCAGCTGTCTTATCTCCTATTCCTGGTAGGGTCATTAACTCTTCCTTACTGGCAGTATTTATATCTATTTTGCTATTTATTCCACCATCATCAGATACTTTTACATAATCATTGGTAGTTTCTTCTAGCTCTTCTCCTAGCTTAGGTATATAGATTTTTTCTTCATCAGCTAGTTTCCTTGCTAAATTTATTCTACCTAAATCTGCCTCATTTTTCAAGCCTCCTGCAAGTTCTATTGCATCGTAAACCCGATCTCCTTCTTTTAACTTTAAAAGGCCTGGAGAATTTACCTGACCTGCTATGTGGACTAAAATCACTGGGCTTTCTCCTTCTCCACCTTGTATGTTTTTTGATTCATCTTCATTTAAACCAGTTTTTTTCTCTTTTCCGTCTCCACTTAATTTCTCATCTGAACTTACTTCACTACTAAAGTCTAGGCTTGCTGGAATTACTTTTTTCTTATTTCTTTTACCTAAATTTACAAAGCTTCCTCCTATTAAAACCATTAACATTACAGTAATTAAAAGCACTTCTTTTTTATTAAGTGACTTCATTTTGTCCTCCTTTTAGTTAATTTGTCCTATATAATTAATTTTTACTTAATTATTCCATACTTTTCTGATATAATTGAAAAATATAGGAAGGTGGTGAATTTTTTGAAAAAAACCTTATTTATCCTTATGGTTCTAATTATACTAAATAGTTTGACTTTTTCATATGGACAAGACCTTAATTTAATAGGTGAAAGTGCAGTCTTAATGGATTTTGAATCAAAATCTATTTTGTATGAAAAAGAACCTGATAAAAAGTTATATCCTGCCAGTACTACAAAAATTATGACAGGTATATTGGCTATCGAATTTGGTAACTTAACAGACATTGTGACTATTGACCAAGAAGTTGTAGACCTAACTGACGGAAGTCACATAGCTCTTGAACCAGGGGAACAGTTAACCCTTGAGCAATTGCTAAATGCCCTTTTAATTGAATCGGCCAATGATGCAGCTGTTGCCATTGCGAAGCACATTTCTGGATCTGTTGAAAACTTTGCTGCTCTTATGAATAACAAGGCAAAAGAACTAGGTGCTAAGAATACAAATTTTGTAAATCCAAGTGGCCTACATGATGAAAATCATTACACTAGTGCTCGTGATTTAGCCTTAATTGGTAGGTATGCTATGGAAAATAATGTATTCCGTGATATTGTAAAAAATTATACATATATTATACCCATAACTAATAAGAAAAGTGAACCTAGATATTTAAAGTCTGCTAACAAACTTTTGTACAGTACACAAAAAATAGTTGTTGATGGACAAAGTATTCCTATAAAATACGATGGAGTAAATGGAGTTAAGACTGGATACACTAGCATTGCTAAAAACTCTTTAGTTGCTACTGTTAATAAAGATGGAAATAGTTTTATCTCTGTTGTTTTAAGTTCGGACCCCAAAGGAGTCTTTTCTGACACACATCAACTTTTTAATTATGGATTTAAAAACTTTGAGAAAGTGGAAATATCAAAAGCTAATCGATTTATTTCAAATATCAATATAAAAAATGGACTAATTCCCTTTGTTCCAGCCATTGTAAAAGATGACGTTTATATTAATATAAATAAATTAGATAAGGAAAAAGTTAAAGAAAATATTGTGATTCTAGAGGACCTAGAAGCTCCTATTTCAAAAGATCAGCCTGTAGGAAGCCTAGAGTATACCTTAGATGGTAAAGTCATTGCCAGTGTGGACATAGTTTCTACTACCCCTGTAGCATTTGATGAAAATACGCGTTTGATAAAAAAACTATTAAATAAATGGTATTTATTCGTTTTTGGAATTATGATTCTTTTAAGATTTAATAAAGTCAGAAAGATGAAATTAAAGAGAAAACGTAGACTAAAACAAAAAACCAAGTAATCCCAAAGGATTTACTTGGTTTTTATACTACTTATTTTTCTGCTATCATTTCTATTTCAATGTTAGCTCCCTTAGGAAGTTTTGAAACCTCTACCAAGGACCTTGCTGGTTTATGATCTGAGAAGTACTCTGCATATATATCATTTATTTTTCCAAAATCATTTATATCAGTTACAAAAACTGTAACTTTTATGGCTTTTTCTATTGATGTTCCTGCAGACTTCAACACTTCATTTGCATTTTCAATACATAATCTAGTTTCTTTTTCAATATCCCCTGTTGATAATTGTCCATTTGACATATCAATAGGAAGCTGACCTGATGTAAATACTAAATTACCTACTTCCATTCCCTGAGAATAAGGTCCTACTGCTGCTGGTGCTTTTTCAGTTGATAGAATTTTCATTTACTACTCCTCCTTAGTTATCTTCTCTTGTATAATTCTTCCATAATTTATCTAAATCGTAGAATTCTCTTTCTTCTTTGTGGAAGATATGAACTACTATATCACCATAGTCTAAAAGAATCCATCTACCGCTTTGATAACCTTCTTTAACAAAATTAGCCTCTTCATAAGCTGCCATTTTAAACTCTACTTCATCAGCTATTGCTGTAACTTGAGTAGATGAACTTCCACTAGCTATTACAAAGTAATCTGCTATTGGAGATAGGCCCCTAATATCTATTACTTCTATATCCACGCCTTTTTTATCTTCACAAGCCTTTTTTATTATTTCTAATTTATTTTCTACCACTAGTTTACCTCCCTATTTTTTATATGTCTTAAAACTTCATTTCTAGCATAAACCGTATTTATATCCAAGGGCTGACCAATATCCACAATTAGTTTTATAGTCTTGTTAAGAGCCATTAAAAGACCTAAGTCTAAATCCCTAAAAGTAATTTCTCTAACCTCTTTGACTCCATCAAAGTTTCTCTTTGGCTCAATATAATCTGCCATATAAATTATTTTATCTAACTGAGTCATGGATTTTCTTCCTGTTGTATGATACTCTATTCCATCCAAAATAGATATATCATGTATATTATATTTTTCTTTGGCTATAAACCTGCCTAGTCTTCCATGAATAAGTTGAATATTATCTGCTTCTCCTATATCCTGAATTATACCAAAATCCTTAGCTTTTTTCAATAAAAGCTCCTTATCTGCAAACTTGCCACAATCGTGTAACAAGCCTGCAATTTTAGCCTTTTCTAAATCTTCACTATAGTTTTTAGCAAGATTCATAGCCGTTTCCATAACCCTTACTGAATGTTCATATCTTGCTATACCTATATCTTCTATTAAACAATCTCTTATTAAGTCCATTTTCATATATATAGGCCCTCCCTCAGTATGTAATCCTCAACCTTAGGAGAAACTAGGTACCTTATGCTTAAACCCATCTTAACCCTATCCCTTATCTCTGTAGATGAAATCTCTATTATTGGGGATTTTATCCTTATAATTGATAAATTATAGACTTCTTTAAAATACTTTAACTTCATATCTAGACTTATTTCTGACTGGTATCCCCGTTCTAAGACTACAAATTTACACATATCCTTTAAAGTTTTAAAATCCTTCCAGCTTTCAATCATATAAAGGGAATCAGCCCCTATTATAAAATATATTTCATCAAGAGGATATAAGATTTTCAAATCTTTAATAGTATCTATAGTGTAGGTTTCTTTATCCCTAATAATATCTACATGAGAACTTTCAAAATATTCATTATCTCCAATGGCTAAGTTTACCATCTGCATTCTAATTTCACTAGGTGTTACCCCTTCCTTATGGGAAGGAAGACCCACTGGTATATAAAGAACTAGGTCGAGTTTTAAATAATCCCTAGCATAGTCTCCCATGATTAAGTGTCCTATATGGATAGGGTCAAAAGTTCCCCCAATAACTCCTATTTTCATAGCTTTACCTCCAGATTATAAATAAAACTTCAGAATTCTGAAGTTTTATTTACTTTGGTAGTTGAATTTTTTTATTTTTTTCAGACTCTCTATAAACTACAAATCTATTTCCTATACTTTGAACAAACTCACATGACAATTCCTCACACAAATTTATTGCTGATTCTTTAGCGTCTAAATCACAATTTTGCAGTATATTTATTTTAATCAATTCTCTAGTTTCTAAAGCCTCATCAACTTGCCTTATAAAATTTTCACTAAATCCTGACTTGCCTAAATGGAAAATAGGATCCAGATTATGGGCTAGGCCCTTTAAATATGACCTTTGCTTACCTGTTAACATCTTATCACCTCTATTCAAAGAATTCAAACTCATATCCACAAATAAACACTGAATCTTCTTCTTGAATTCCTAATTCTTTTAACCTGTCTATTACCCCATGTTTTCTTAGATTAGTTTGGAAGAATCTAAGCGAATCTGTATCGTCAAAGTAAGTTGACTCTAAAAGTCTTTCTATATACCTGCCTTCAACTACATAATCTTCATTTTCTCTCCTAACTATTATGCCATCTTCTTGAGGCTCCTCTTTAAATACATGATACTCATCATAAGTTTCATAATCAAAATCAGTTGCATCTACTAAATCCCATATAGCATATTTTAAAGCCTCTATACCATCCCTAGTTGCAGCTGATAATTTTATTAGCTTATAACCTTTAGGTTCAAATTCAGACTTTAAAGCCTCGTATCCTTCTTCTGCCCCTGGTATATCCATTTTATTAGCAACTATTATCTGTGGTTTTCCACCTAACTTATGGTTATATTTACTAAGTTCTTCATTTATGCTATAAAAGTCTTCTACAGGGTCCCTGCCTTCACTTCCTGAAGCATCTATTACATGGACTATACACTTAGTCCTCTCTACATGTCTCAAGAAATCATGGCCAAGTCCAACTCCCTCATGGGCTCCTTCAATTAAACCTGGTATATCAGCAATTACAAAACTCTGTTCATCTCCAACTCTTACCACTCCTAAGTTGGGTTTCAAAGTTGTAAAATGATAATTGGCTATTTTAGGCTTGGCTGCTGATATTGTAGATAAAATAGTTGACTTCCCAACGTTTGGGTAGCCTACAAGTCCTACATCTGCTAGTAGCTTAAGTTCCAGTATTATATCCCTTTCCTGTCCCTTGGTTCCAGGTTCTGCAAAACCTGGTGCCCTCCTAGTCGGAGTCGCAAATTTGGCATTTCCTCTACCGCCTCTACCGCCTTTAACTATTACAAAAGTTTGCCCATTTTCTTTTAGGTCTACAATAACTCCTTCAGTTTCAGCATCTTTAACTAGGGTCCCTACTGGGAGTTTTAGTATAATATCCTCTCCAGCCTTGCCGAACTGTTTCTTGCTTCTTCCATTTTCTCCGCTCTCACCCTTATAAGAACGTTTATATCTAAAGTCCATTAAGGTCCTTATACTTTCATCTGCCTTTAAAATAATACTTCCACCATTTCCACCGTCTCCACCATATGGGCCTCCAGCAGGTTCAAACTTTTCTCTTCTCCAGGCAACTACTCCGTCTCCACCGTTTCCTGCCTTTAAAGAAATCTTTGCATAATCTATAAACATATTCTCACATCCTTACATACAAATATAGTATCTTCTGCAAATTAATTATATCAACTGTCCTTATTCTGTCAATAAAAAAATATAAGCTTACCTATACTGGTAAGCTTAATTATTATGCTAATTCTTCTACAGAATACACACTCACTTGTTTTTTGTTTTTACCTTTTCTCTCGAATCTTACAACTCCGTCAACTGTTGCAAATAAAGTATCGTCTTTACCAATACCTACATTGTTTCCTGGATGAATTTTAGTTCCTCTTTGTCTTACTAAAATATTACCAGCTAATACTTCAGTTCCGTCGCCTTTTTTTACTCCAAGTCTTTTTGCTCTACTGTCTCTACCGTTCTTTGTACTACCTGCCCCTTTTTTGGAAGCAAATAACTGTAAGTTTAATTTAATCATCATTACACCTCCCCATATTTGAGAGTTACGTATTTAGAATAGTTTTCTAGAGTTGACTTGACTCCTAATTCAAAAGTTTTTAATACTATTTGAGCACTTTCAAATTTGCTGGAATCTAGGCCTTCTTTTAAGATAACTTCTAAATATCCCGTTTCTTCCTCTATTGTATAATCAATATTTTCTTCTACT
>CAZRYA010000016.1:0-10332 GCA_964604235.1 uncultured Tissierellaceae bacterium
TAATGGATTCAAAGATGTCATAGGTTCTTGGAAGACCATTGCAATTTTCTTTCCTCTTATCTCTAACCACTGTTTTTCAGTAGTGTAACTTGCAAGATTATTTCCTTCAAACATTATGGTTCCAGAGTCTATCCATCCATTGCCATCTAGTAAGCCCATAAAACTTTTATTTAAAACCGACTTACCAGAACCTGATTCTCCAACTATAGCCAAACTCTCTCCCTCATATAGGTCTAAAGAGGCTCCTCTGATAGCTGTTAAGGTCCTACCTCTCAATTTAAATTTAATAACTAAGTCTTTTACTGATAATATTGTTTTTTCGCTATTCATAGTATCCCTCCTAAACGTGATTTCTTGGATCTGCTGCATCGGCAAAAACATTACCTACTACATAGAAGGAAATTGTTATTATAGATAGTACTACTGCTGGAAAAATCAATTGATATCTTAAAGTTGGTACCATCATTATCTGCCTACCCTCATTTATTAAGTTTCCTAAAGATGGCGTACTTAAAGGTAGTCCTAATCCTATATAAGTAAGAAATACTTCTGATCCAATTGCTCCTGGTATAGCTAAAGCCATCCTTAGCATTATTACAGATACTAAATAAGGAAGTAAGTTCTTAGTAATTATCCTATTTGTAGGTGTTCCTAAACATCTTGAAGCCAAATTGTACTCCCTGTCCCTTATGATTACAATTTGATTTCTAACAAATCTTGCCATTCCCATCCAACCTGTCATACACATTGAAAATATCATAGTAGAAACACTAGGTCTCATGATATAAGTCAAAAGCACCAGTATGATAGTTGTTGGTATGTTGCTTAAGACATTGTATATTTCAGTTATTATCCTGTCTAGTTTTCTTACATAACCCCACAAGGCTCCAACTATGATTCCTATTAAGGCATCGAAAAATCCAACTACAACCCCTATCATTAATGAGGTTCTAGTACCACTCCAAATCCTAGACCATAAGTCTTGGCCTATTGAATTAGTCCCAAATATATATTCAGAGTCTGGTGGATGATTCCTCATCTGCATACCTGTTTCAGCATCAATATTTATTTCAACTGGTGACTTTTGATTTGGTAAGTAAGGCTGAATTATTGTGAAGAATGATAGTAGTATCATCACTATTAAAAATCCTAACGCTACTTTATTTTTTGCAAATACACTTACTGTTGACCTCCAGTAAGAATAGTTAGAGTAGCCAGCCTTTTGTGCCATACTTGGATCATATTCTGCCGGTTGGAATAGTGACTCATTTATTCCGTCTGATAGATTATCTATTTTCTTACTCATTATCTGGCACCTCCTTTTTTGTCTAGTTTAATTCTAGGGTCAAATACTGCCATTAAGACATCTCCTAAAAATAAACCTATTATCCCTATTGAGGAATAAATTAAAACTAAGGCCTGTACCAAAGTATTATCCTGTCTTTGAATAGCATCAACTAGCAATCCACCCATTCCTGGTATAGAATATAGTGACTCTATATAAATTGATCCTGCAATTGTAAATAAGATAGCACTTGGTAAATACTGTGCCATTGGTACAAATGCATTTCTAAGTACGTGTTTAGTCATTATTTTTTTATTTGTAAGTCCTTTAGCCCTTGCTAACTTTACATAGTCCTTATTTATCTCATCTACCATATACCTTCTCATCCACATAGCATACGATGCAATTCCACCTAAGGACATAGAGATAGTTGGTAGTATCCATGATGATGGTTTTGATGGATTAAATAGAATTGGTAACCTAAATATACTTGTCATATAAAGTTGTAAAAATAAGTAGTATACTGCTGCTGGTACTGCATTAATAAATACTATGTATCCCGTTCCTAATTTATCAAGCCATCTGTTTTTTCCCAAAGTCATTAATATACCTAATGGTATTCCCAGTCCCAAAGATAAAACCATTGAGGCCAGTCCAAATTTTAATGAATAAGGCACCTTGTCTTTTAATATTTCAGTTATAGGCACTTTTGGTCTATATATAATAGATTCACCCAAATCTCCTTTAAGTAATTGGCCATAAAAATTTTTAAGCTGAATTGGAAGTGGGTCCCTAAGTCCCATTCCAGTTAAAATAGCTTCTATTTGTGTTTCATCTAACTTTTCATATCCATCTGAAAAATATCCCTCTTCAGGCATAAGACGCATTAGAAGAAAAACTAAAGTTATTACTATAACCAATGTTATAAAGGATTGGAATAATCTCTTTAATGTATATTTAAACATTTTCTCCCTCCTAGTAACAATTTTATAATATATAAGGACTAGTTCTAGTCCTTATATATTATGATTTTTATTTATTATTTAGCGTTTTTCTTTAATGCCTCTGCTCTTTCTGCTTCCCATTTAACTAAGCCTTCGTTAAATTCTGCAGTATTCATTGCTCTTTCCATTACTTTTTGTCCCTTATATCTTTCAGATGAAATACCAAATGGTGAATAAGGTGATTCAAATGGATTTAACTTAGAAGCTGTATATCCTCCACCACTTACTGCATATGGAATAACCATAGCTTCTCCTATTAAGAAAGCCTCTGCTTCTGCAAAAAGTGAGTATCTCTTCTCTATATCATGAAGTTCTTCCATAGCTTCTGCCACCATGTTTTCATATTTAGTTTTTCCATTTGCTTCTGTATATCCTTCTGCTAATTCTGGCCAGTTATATGAACCTTCTATAAATGGCCCTGTATATGTTTCAGGGTCAGCATAGTCTGGTCCCCAGTTACACTCTAGTAATGCATATTGTCCTGCTCTTCTAACTTCTTTTAAGAACCCTGTTGGTGGCTTAGGATCTATGATTATATCTATAAAATCCTTACCTAATAGGTTTTCCATTTGTTGCTCAATTACTTGAACCCTGTTTGCAAGCTCTGTCTGGCTTGTATTGTAAGGCATTAATACCTTTACCGGAAAAGTAACCTTACCATCTAATTCTGCCATAGCTTTTTCTTTAAATTCTAATGCCTTAGCTTCATCAAAAGAATCACTATTTGTAAAGTTTGCAAGTGATCCTAATTCAGTGTAGTCAGTTCCCTCAAAGTCTACGAAGTTTCTTGGCGTTATTGTATTTAAAATTCTCTTGTCTGGATCATATGGTTCTTCTGTCAACATAGCTGACCTTCTATTTAAACCATGGAATAAGGCCTTTCTAAAGTTAACATTATTAACTGCAAGTTTCCAGTTAGCTGGTTCATACTCAGCTGGAAATTGTGGATCAAAGTTTAAACAATAGAAGTAAGTGTAAAAACCTGTTCTATTTGGTCTTATTTGTGATTCTTTTGCTGGATCTTTCATCCACTCGTCTAAGATAGTAGATGGAACTGAAGTTATGTCAGTCTCTCCTCTTAAAAACATCTCTGGAGCTAGTGTTGATGCTTCTTTATTGTAAGTATAATTTATTCTTTCAATATGAATATTATCTTTATCCCAGTACTTTTCATTAGCTTCCATTACCCTTCTAGTCTGTGGTTCAAAAATAGGCATTGTAAATGCACCATTGTATAAAATGTTTTTGTTATCAGTACCAAATTTATCGCCAACTTCTGCAACAAAATCTCCATTAACTGGGAAGAAGCAAACATAAGTTAACATTGATAGGAAATATGGAGTTGGTTGCTTTAAAGTATACTCTACAGTATAATCATCTATTGCTTTTATACCAACTTGTGAAAAATCACTTATTTCTCCATTATAAAATTCTTCTGCATTATTAATTACTGAATAGGCAATATTTGCAGTTTGTGATTCATTTGCTGGATTTAATACATACTCTAAAGCATCAACAAAATCTTTAGCTTTCATTTCTGCATAATCCTGTCCATCATATGTAACCCATTGTACGCCTTTTCTTAAATTAAAAGTCCATACAGTATCATCATCACTTACTGTCCAGCTTTCTGCCAAAGCTGGTTGTTCTACACCATATTTATCATAGTCTATTAGTGTATCTACTAAATTCGCTGCAATTGAAAATTCATTTGCACTTGCTGTTGTTAAGTAGTTTAGTGTTGTCAGCTCTCCAGAGTAAATAGTGTTCCACTCTTGAACTGCTGCTATGTTTTCGCCACCTTCTCCGCCTCCTGTTGAAGACTTAGGCCCACATCCTACTACAAGCATAGCTAAAACTAAAGTCATTGCTAAAAGTCTTTTCATTTTACTTGTACCCCCTTAAGTATTTTATAAAAACCTTCTAGTTTACTTGAATTACTTTCCTCCTTTTGTATTTTATATGATAAAGGGTTTCCCCAAATACCCAAAGTAATTTGATTCTTTTTAGTTTTCTAATAATTCTTTCAATTATTGATTTAGTTTATTATATCACTAAATTATTTTTTTTCCAATAATTTTCTGATTATATAGTTTTTTTCAAATATTTATTAATTTGCAAATTTTAAATTTATATACTTAAATACATTGCAAGTATAGTGCCAATTTGAATTTTCTCATAATTCTGTAATTATCCCATTGTATTTTAAGTCTTTTCCGGTTTTTAGTAGGCTTCTTTTGCTTTTAGAGCTTTCCATTTCGCTTTATCACATTAAATCAGTAGCCTGTAGTTTTTTCCGAATTTTAGTCCATATTTCCGAGTTTAGGGTTTTGGTAAAAATTAAAGAAAATAGGGATAGATTACTTATCCTATCTATCCCCTAATAAAAAGACTAATATTTAAATTTACCTAAGGAGTCCCTAAGGTCAGATGCCATTTCTGCAAGATTGACTGTTGCCTGACTTATATCTTCCATAGCTCTGGTTTGTTCCTTAGTTGTAGTATTCACTCCTTCAACTCCTTCTAAGTTTACCCTTGCCATAGCTAAGCTTTTTTCAAAATTATCCATAACTCCTTCTGTTATATTATTTACATCTACCATCATATTGACAAGATAGATTATCTTATCCAAAACCCTGCCTATTTCAAACTCTATTTCTTTAAAACCTTCATTTGATTCATTAACTGCACTTACACTCATCTCAACTTCTAAATTACTTTCATTCATAGAAACTACTGCCTTTGAAATATCTCCTTGTATAGTTTTTATTAAACTATCTATTTGATTGGAAGAGTTTGAAGATTCTTCTGCAAGTTTTCTAACCTCTTCAGCAACAACCGAAAATCCCTTACCAGCATCTCCTGCTCTAGCTGCTTCTATAGCAGCATTTAAAGCAAGTAAATTAGTTTGCTCTGCAATTTCAGATATGGTGTTTAATATTTCTTCAATCTGCCTAGAGCTTTCACTTAGTTTATTTATCTCTAATGTTGTTTTCTTACTAGTATCCTTTAAGCTAAGAATTTTTTCCACTGCTTTATTGGCTGATTTTATACCCTTTTTTGATACTTCTAAAGTATTCTCCATTGATTCATTAATAAGAGAAACATTTGTATTTAAACTTCTTATACTTGTTGACATACAGTTTATTTGGTTTTTAGAATACTCTATGGTCTCTGTTTCTTCATCTATAGACTGAGCTACATAACTTACTGTTTCTGCAACCTCTTCTGTAGCTGCAGAAACCTCTTCAGATGATGCTGATAGTTCTTCACTTGTGGCTGCCACATTTTCTGCCATCTCTCCTATTGTAGCCAGTATAGTCCTAAGATTTTCCGCCATTTTGTTAAAAGAACCACCTAATTTTCCTATTTCATCCCTACTATTTATGTTTACTCTTTTATTTAAATCTCCACCTGCTATATCTTCAGCCAATCTACTTAAATCACTTATTGGATTTAAAGCCTTATTTAAAATTATATAAAAAACTATAAATGCCAACATGGCTAATAAACTTGTTACCATTATTGCATTCCTTTTAACAAGGCCTAATTGACTTATTATCCCTTCCCTATTAGTAACTATTTTTACATAACCCATAACTTGACCACTATAATCTTTAAATGGTACAAAGGATAAGTTGTATTTTTTGTCAGGAGACATTTCATATACATTCCTATAATTCTTCAACTTATCTTTTAATTCATCGGTCTTGTCCACATACCATATATCTTCTTCAGATGTACCAGAAATATATTCTGTCCCATCAATCGTATATATAAAGAAATTAGATCCATAAGTCTCTTTTAAACCAGTTAAAAACTTATTACCAAAATCACTTCCCAATTCAAAACTTCCTATAAGTCTTCCCTCATATTCCATTGGAATTACGGCCCTAAATCCATAACCAGAAACTCCCTCTTCTAAGCCTCTAACGATTTTCTTTTCTTTGTTTGCCTCATTTACTGTGTGCCTAAAGCCACTTAGGTCATCACCATATTTTTCTACATCATGTAATCTTAAAAAAGATACAGAATCTGGCAAATGAAATTGTCCCTGGGTCATGACATCACTTATTTCTTTGTAAGACCTATTTAAAAAGTCTATTAAACCCTGTCTATCTCTCTCTGCAAATAATCTTTTTACTTCAGGATCATTTGCTATTATCTTACTGCCTATTTCTGCTGACTCTACTTGTTTATCCATTTGTGTCTTGATTGAATTACTCAGCACTATCAGTCCATCTTGTTCTCTTTCTGATATTATTTTTGAAGTCGCATTAAATGTATAAAAAGAAAAAACAGAAAATATAGTAACTATTAAAGCAAAAAAACTTAAAAATATCTTCTTCTTTAAAGACATGTCTTCCCTCCTATTAATTTACTCATCCTAATTATATCTTATTTTCCCTATAATGTCATTTGATAATAAATCTACTAGTTTGCTTATTTATATAATTGGGTAAATAATCTACCTAAGGAGGAGATTATATGGTTAATAAAAAATTACTTACTGGTAATGAAGCTGTTGCAAGAGGCTTCTATGAAGGAGGAGGACTTGTAGCAAGTTCTTATCCTGGTTCACCTACAGTGGAAATTTTAGATGCTGTTTCAAAATATGAAGAAATTTATTCAGAGTTTTCAATAAATGAAAAAGTTGCCTTAGAGCTAGCTATTGGTAGTTCTTTTTATGGGGCTCGTTCTATGGTCAGTATGAAACATGTTGGGGTAAATGTAGCTGCTGATCCACTTATGACTTTTACCCAAACACCTACTAATGGAGGTTTTGTTCTTGTATCTGGTGATGACCCTGGAATGGCTTCATCTCAAAATGAGCAAGATAATAGGATTTTTGCTAAGTTTGCAAATATGCCCATACTTTATCCAGGTTCTTCCCAAGAAGCTAAAGACTATGTGAAATTCGGTCTTGATATTTCTGAAAAATTCCAGAGTCCAGTTTTACTTGATATAACTTCTAGAGTTTGCCACAGTAGGTCTCTTGTAGAATTTAATGATAGAGTTGAGCATAAGCCAAGTGGTTTTGACAAAGATGTAGAAAAATATACTATGTTGCCACCTCATACTTTCAAAGTTCAATTTTCAATGAAAGAGAGACTTAAAAATCTAGAAAATTATATTAGCAATTCTAACATAAATAGCTTAGAGGAAAAAGATTCTGATACTTTAATTGTAGCTTCTGGCCTTATGTACTATAATTTGAAAGAATTAGACCTTCCTTTTTCTATTTATAAACTAGGCTTAGTTTATCCTCTATCAAGAGATACTTTTTCAGATTTAAATAAAAGATACAAAAATATTATTGTAGTAGAAGAAATGATGCCCTTTATAGAAAATGAACTTAAACTTATGGGCCTTAACCCTATTGGTAAAGAACTTTTTTCTTTTACAGGGGAATTAAATACAGAGGACATTTACAACGGCTTAATTAAAGGAGGCTTTTTAAAAGGTCAAGCCATTGAAATCGTCAAAGATGATGTGGTTTCTAGGCCACCTATGTTCTGTTCAGGCTGTCCCCATAGACCAGTTTTTGATGTATTAAAAAAGTTAAAACTTACTGTCATGGGAGATATAGGCTGTTATTCCATGTCTGTTCTTCCCGCTTTTAAAGCTTCTCACACTATGATAAGTATGGGAGCTACAATCGGAATCACTAAAGGTATGAACAAGGCTATGAGAATGGAAAATAACCAGGAGCCTATTGTATCAGTTATAGGTGATGGTACGTTTTTTCATTCTGGTATGACTGGCTTTGCCAACCTTCTTCACAATACAGCTGAAGATGATAATATGACTTTTTTAATATTGAACAATAGTACTACTGGTATGACCGGAGGTCAATCTAATGGTAGTTCAGGCCTATATAACAAGGTAGATGACATGCAAATACCAATTAAATCCCTGCTTGAAACTATGGGATTTGATAATGTTAAAGAAGTTGACCAATTTGATTACAAAAACTTAAAGTCAACCATTGAAGAAGAAACCAATAAAAAAGGAATATCTATTATTATCACTACAAGGCCTTGTGCCCTTAGATATAAGATAAAAGAAAAGGCTTTTACCGTTGATCCTCAAATATGTATTGGATGTAGGTCCTGTGTAAAAACTAACTGTCCGCCTATAAAAATGATAAAATATGAAGGCATTGACAAACTAAAGTCTTCAATTGATCCTGATTCTTGTGTTGGATGTAGTGTTTGTTCCCAGGTATGTCCTGTTGGGGCAATAAAACAATTAGATTAAGAGGTGATTATATGTATAATATTATTGTTGCAGGTGTAGGTGGCCAGGGTTTAGTTTTAGCTACCGGAATTATCGCCCAAGCTGGTTTAAAAGCAGGTTATGATGTTAAAACCAATGATGTGGTTGGTCTTTCTCAAAGAGGGGGAACTGTTTGGGGAACTGTTAGGATAGGTGACTTAATTAATTCTCCCAATATTCCTTATAAGGAAGCAGATTTTATTTTAGGTATGGAACCTCTTGAAGCCTACAGGTGGTCTTACCTACTAAAGGATAATGCTAATATAATAATCAATACTAAGGAAGTCTATCCAACTCCATCCTTGTTGGAACAAGTAGCCTATCCTAATGAAGCTATTGAAGGCTTGGATTCTAGGTTTAATGTAAGTAAAGTTAATGCTTTAGAAGAATCTAGACTAGCTGGAAATATTAAGGCTGCCAATACTTTTATGATTGGTGTTCTTGCTAAATATTTAGATATCCCTACTCATATCTGGGAAGAAGTTTTAAGGGAAAATGTACCCGAAAAAGCTATAGAGGATAATATTAGGGCCTTTCATAGAGGCTACAATATAAATTAAAAAAGTGGCTGAATCATATGATTCAGCCACTTTTTATAGGTAAATTTCCTCTATCTTAAACTCTTCCACCTTATTAAATGATGAAATTTTATTTGTTAAATGATGACTAACCAATAGCATTAAGTCAAATAATATTATGACCCCTATGCTATATAGGTTTTTGTTTAACTGTTTGAAATAAGATGTAAAAATTGGCGATTCATATAAGTAACAATAGTTGGCATCAATCCTCAAGTTAAAAAACATAACCAAAAGATGGTAGCCCGTACTAAATAAAACTACATTTCTAACAGTCTTATAGGACCTATTTAGGTTCTCAACATATATAAAATAAAAACTAGCCCACAATAAGAATAAGTGCCCTATAAAAAAAGAATAAAAAGTTACGTGGTCAGGTCCAAAAGGATCTAAGGCTGGTGTTAAAAGAGCAATAATGGATCCCATAAAGCCCCAATATACACCTAAATTTAAAATTGTCTTTTTCTTTAAAAAATACCCTAGCCCTAAAGATAGGGCAGCTATTCTACAGTTATATAATGGAAGAGATTCTTGCAGGGTAAAATATCCTGAATTCAAATACCATAAATATAAAATTCCCTGTTGGAGGATTAAGCCTCCTGCTAAAACCTTTATTATAGGTCCTGTATCATTCCCATTATCTTTTAAACTTTTTAATATCATTATTCCTAAAAACCCTACTATTACTATCATTAAGTGCTCTAGACCAAATGCCTTAAAACTATAGTCTGATGGATTTCCCCTGAAAAAAAATCTTATACTATCCATAATTACCCTCACTTTATAAATGGATTATAGTACCTACTACCATTTACAAATAAAGAAACCAATATTGTCCCAATAAATATTGAAAAGGTAATCAAATACTTAAATAATCATTCTTGTTTAATTTTTTACTACTATACCATGTCCTAGTTTTATTTTTTGAAAATCCCCTTAAATCCATAGCATTACTGATAGAATCTATCCTTTCTATGGTTGAAAATATAAGAGGTATCAATATCATTAATGAATTTTTAAATCTCTCTATAGTTTTAGCCTTCCTAGACAATTCTAAGCCCCTAGCCTGTTGAGCCAAGGATATATCCCTATATTCTCTTTGAATATCAGGAAAATACCTTAGGGTTAGTGATACTGCATAGGCAGCCTTGTAATTAAGGCCAATCTTATTAAGGCCAATCTTAAA
>CAZRYA010000016.1:10342-15391 GCA_964604235.1 uncultured Tissierellaceae bacterium
TTATTAAGAGATGATGCGAACTCACTAGGATTTGTTGTTAAAATAAATATCATACCTAAAGGTATTACTGAAATATACTTTATGACCTTAGTAACCTGGTATAAGACCTGTTCCTTAGTTAAGTAATAAACTCCTCCCATATGGAATAACTCATGCCTAGTTCCATAAATCTTAACCCCCTCTTCTGGTGAAAATATAAAGGTCAATATCATATTTATAAATATAAAGCCTAGGACATAGACTACCATTAACCTTATTTGACTATATTTTATCTTAGATATCTTTAGGAGGATTAAGGAAAATATAGTTACTAAAATCACAACCCTTATATCATAGGAAAACATCACTGCAAAAGTTAAAAATAAAAAGCCTATTAACTTAGTTAAACCTGACAACCTGTGTATAAAAGTATCCAATTGATTATAAGAAAATAGTTTACTCTTCATTTAATAACCTCTTTTCTCTTTCATAATAAATGAAGTCTTTTACAAATCCAACTTTATCCGATATGTTTAATTTACTAGCCAAACTATAAAGAGAAGTTTCTTTTAAATTTGCTTGTCTAGTTATTTTTTCATCTGTTAAAATTTTATAGGGCTTATCATCTACCAAAACTTTTCCATCTACTAAAACTATAGCCCTATTAGTATATTCAAGCATTAAATGCATATCGTGAGTGATAAATATTACTGTTATACCCATTTTATTTATTTCAAGTAAAAATTCCATTATCTCTGTGTAATGCTTGTAATCTTGCCCAGCTGTTGGTTCATCTAGTATTATAACCTTAGGATCCAGCACTAAGATGGAAGCAATTGTTAACCTTTTTTTCTGACCATAACTAAGGGCCGATATAGGCCAATCTATAAACGCTTCTAAGCCACATATTTTTAATACTTCCCCTATTTTCTTATCAATGTATTCTTCATCAAAAGCACGTAATTGTAAACCTAGTGCAACTTCATCATAGATAAATTGCTTAGATATCATCTGGTTGGGGTTTTGTAGGACAAAGCCTATTTTTTCAGCCCTTTCCTTTATTGAAAACCTTTCCATATCCACATTTTCATAATATATTTTTCCCCTATCTTGACTTTCAAAGCCACAAATAATCTTAGCTAATGTAGATTTTCCGGCTCCATTTTTTCCTGCAATAGAAATCATTTCACCTTTTTTTATATCTATATTTATATCATTTAGGTTGTCCTTTTCTCCTGTATAAGAAAATCCTATTCCTTCTAACTTTAAAATTGTGTCACTATTATTGCTATCCAATTCTGAATGATTTCCAGGCTTATAGTTAGTAAAATCTCGGTCTAGCCTTAGATTTTCTATACTGGATGGATTAATATTTTCTTTTATATCAAGACCCAAGTATTTTAAGCCACTTAAATAAAGTGGTTCTCTAATTCCATTTTCAGCTAATAAACTACTACTTAAGATTTCATTTGCTGTCATATTGGCTAAAATTTTTCCATCATTTACTAATATAACCCTGTCAACATTAAATTGTAATACTTCTTCTATCCTATGTTCTATTATTAAGACAGTCTTATTAGTAGACTTGTGAATACTATCTATTATTTCTATAGCCCTGTATCCTGTAACAGGATCTAGGTTAGCCAACGGTTCGTCAAATAGCAATAGTTCAACATCGTTTACAAGAACTCCTGCAATTGCAGTTCTTTGCTTTTGCCCACCTGATAATTCATAGGGAGAAGATTCTAGTTCATCTTCCATATTTACCAAACTAGCAGCTTCTTTCACTTTTTCTTTCATAGTCTTAATATCCACATTGTCATTTTCAAGGCTAAAGGCAATATCCTCCCCTACTGTTAGACCTACAAATTGCCCATCTGAATCTTGTAAAACACTGCCTACTGTCTTGGAAATACTAAAGATGTCCAAGGCCTCTGTACTTTTTCCATTCACCTTTAAATTTCCTAAAATATCCCCCTTGTAAGAAAATGGAATTAACCCATTAACACAATGGCCTAAGGTAGATTTACCACTTCCACTAGGTCCTATTATTAATACTTTTTCACCTTTTTTTATTTTTAAATCTATATTATATAGGGTTGGATCCTTTTGACTAAAATAAGTAAAAGAAAAATCCACAAACTCTATAATGTTTTCTTTATCCATGAATAAATTTCTCCTATCTATAATAATTAGAATAAATCCTAGATATCTAGGATTTATTCTAATTATTATTTGTAGTTTTATTTTTTGCTAATGCTTCCTTTTTTAGTCCTCGTTGATGAGTAAACTTTAAGTAGAAGAGTTCCTATTACTCCTGCTGAAATACAGTTTGAAATAGTTGCCGCTATACCTTGGGTGTAAACTAAGTTAGCTGGCTCACTATAAATTAGCACATCTAAGCTTGGTGCTAAAATTAACCAAGCAATTACATTTCCTATAATCTGAATAATGTTAAATTTAATGATTCCTCTTTTGTCTAGCTCCCCTTCTTCCACTCCCAGTTTATTGAAGGCAAAACCATAAATAAAGCTTGCTACTCCACTGGCAATAACCCAGCTCCACCATGGAGATCCATACTGTAAGGCATCACTTAAACCGTGTCCTATAAAAGCTATTAAACCTCCTGCTATAGGTCCAAATAGCACTGCAAAAAGTGCACTTAAACCATAGGCTGTTTGAAAGCTAGTATTTGGTATTGGTGATGGTATTTTAACATACATAAATAATAACATAAATATAGCCGCTCCAAGTCCTGTTGCAACAATTGTTTTAGTTGTTACCTTAAAATAATCTTTCACATAAATCCCTCCCTACTATGAGTAATATTGTCTTTATATATTTTAACATATAAGTAGGTTTTTGTAGAGTTTAAATAGAAGATAATCTGAAACTTCCACCTTCTAATATATAAACATAATCTGAATATTTACTAACAAAGTCTAAGTCGTGGCTTACTAGTAGTATAGATATTCCTTGGCATAAAAGTTCTTTAATGAGAACAGCCAATTCTTCTTTTATAGTTTCGTCTATGGCAGCTGTGGGTTCATCTAGACATATCACTTTAGATTCCATCATTAAGGCTCTAATAATGGCAACTCTTTGTCTCTCTCCTCCTGAAAGTTGCCAGGGATACCTGGCTGCCAAATGACTTAGATAAAACCTATCCAAAAAATATATAGCATTTTTTTCTACATTAGCTTTTTCCATTTTCAATACTTTAAGAGGCCCTAAACTTATATTTTCTTCTACTGTTTTATTTTTAAATAAGCCATAGTCTTGAAATACCATACCTATTTTATTTTTATCCTTTATCCTTTTTCCATTTTCATTTAAGATAGTATCTTCATATATGATCCTTCCATGATCTATATTTTCTATTCCTACAATACACTTTAATAGGGTAGATTTTCCTTGACCTGAAGGACCTAGTATGGAAACAAGTTTCCCTCTTTCTAATTTCAAGCTTATATCTTTTAAAATACACCTAGACCCATATGACTTACTCAGTTTTTTCAATTCTAAAATTATATCACTCATAGACTAGCCTCCCTTCAATTCTATTTGAAATCCATGTAATAAAAAGAACTAAAAACAAATATATTAAAGCTACTATTATAAAAGCTATCAAACTGGCATCTCTATTAGATGCTATTTTTCCTGCCCTTAAAAGTTCACCTATTCCCACTACATAGGCAAGGGATGTATCCTTAATTAAATTTATCGATTCATTAACTATAGCAGTTAATGAATTTTTAAGAGCTTGTGGAAGTAAGACCTCCATATACATTTGTCTTTTATTTAAACCCAGTACTAGACAACTATTATACTGGTTACTATCTATAGAGGATAGGCCGCCCCTAATTATCTCCATAAAATAAGCTGTATAATTTAAGATAAAACTTAATAAAAGACAGGTCATTCTACCTAAATTTATACCAAGACTGGGAAACATAAAAAATATAAACATTAGTTGGAGCATTAAGGGAGTTCCTCTAAAAACTAATATATAAATATAAGTAATTTTTTCTAGTAGACCTTTACTCTCTTGTCTAAATACTGCCATTGCTATAGATAAAGGGAAAACTATTACAAGGGTAACTCCAAATATTAAAAGGCTGGTTTTTAGTCCTGAAATTAAGGACGGTAGAATTTTAAGTATATAGTTCATATTCCCACCTACTTAAACCATTTATTATAGATTTCATCATATTTGCCATTGATTTTCATCTTATCTAAAGCATTATTTATCTCTTCTAGTAAAGTTTGATCTTCCTTCCTAATACCTATTCCATATTCTTCTTTTCCAAAGTCATCATCTAATATCCTATAAGAAGCTTCATCTTTTTTACTAATATAGTATCTTGCTAAAACCTCATCTGCAACTACGGCATCCGTTCTCCCTAACTCCATATCTATAAAAGCTTCTAAATTTGTATCAAATAATACTGGCTCCCCACCCTTAAACTTCTCTGAAATACCACTTCTATTTATTGCATTTAAAGTACTTGACCCATTTTGCACACCTACAAACTTTCCTTCCAAGTCTAAAATAGATTTTATTTCTTCATCTAATGTAATTATTATTTGCCTATTTTCTAAATAAGTATTTGAAAAATTAACCTTCTCTTTTCTCTCATCAGTAACAGAATATCCATTCCATATTAAATCAATCTTACCACTAGATAACTCTTGCTCTTTTGAAGACCAGTCAATAGGCTGAAATTTGATTTCTAAACCAATCTCCTTAGAAACTTCTTCAGCTAAATCTGGATCAAATCCAACAATATTTCCCCCTTCATCCCTAAAACCCATAGGAGCAAATGTTTCATCCATTCCCATTATAATATAGCCCCTACTCACTAAAGTTGAATAAGTGTCAACTGATTTTTTGCCACATCCAACTAAAAAAAACATTAAACCCATTACTACAATTATTTTTTTCATTTCAAATCCCCCATAATTTTATTTAAGAAATAAAAAACCTTGGCTCTCTAGTTTTAAACTAGAGAGCCAAGGTTGACTTGACGGTCCCATCTCTATTTATCAATATTTCACAATATTAACCTT
>CAZRYA010000017.1:0-13437 GCA_964604235.1 uncultured Tissierellaceae bacterium
TGATAGGGTTGACATCTTTGTAGATGATAAGGATAACCTATTTGTAAATGAAATAAATACCATGCCTGGATTTACAGAAGTCAGTATGACTCCTGTACTTTGGAAGGCAACTGATAACACAAGCTATACTGAATTAGTTGAAAAACTTATAGCCTTAGGTGAAGAAAAATTTATTGAAAAAAATTCTATTCAAAATAAGAGGTGAATACTTTGATAAATAAAAATCTTAATGAAATTGAAAAAATGTCAGCCGGTAGCTTAAGTGATTTACAATTTAGAAACATTGAAATTAAAGGTGTTTCTACTGATACTAGGTCTATAAAAGAAAACCAGCTCTTTATACCTCTTGTAGGGGAATTTTTTAATGGCCATGACTTTTTAGAAAAGGCTATTGAAAATGGAGCAGTTGCCAGTCTTTGGCAAAAAGATATTCCTAGACCTATTGAAAATTTTCCATATATCCTAGTAGATGATACCTTATTGGCCCTTCAAAATCTGGCCAAATCCTACCGAGAAAGTCTAGATACAACTATAATAGGACTTACTGGTAGCAATGGTAAAACTTCTACAAAGGATATCTTAGCCAGCATATTAAAAAAGAAATATAAGACCCATAAAACTATGGGAAACTTCAATAACCATATTGGAGTTCCTCTTACCCTGCTTGGTATGGACCCAGATACACAAATGGCTGTTATTGAACTAGGCGTTGAAGACTTTGGCGAAATGGAAGTTTTAAGTAATATGGCTAGGCCTAATATTGGTATTATCACAAATATTGGTGAGACCCATATTGAGCATTTCATGAATAAGGACAATATAGCCATTTCTAAAATGAAATTCTTAAATGATTTTATGGCAAATGGATTGTTTATCTATAATGGTGATGACCTAATAATGAAAAAACATGGACCTAGTGGAAGAGGCGATTTCTTAGTTAGGTCATTTGGAAGTGATTCTAATAATTTTTATAAAATAGAAGATTATTCCTTCTCTGAAGAAGGAGTTAGTTTGAAAATTCCTAGTATTAGCGAAAATCACTTTAATATTCCCCTAATAGGAAAACACCAACTTTACAATGGAGCTGGTGCAATTGCCATAGCCTCCTATCTAGGAATGGAAGCTGACCTAATTCAAGAAGGTCTTCTCAACATAGAAGAATCTGGCCTTAGGAATGAAATAACAAAATACAAGGGAGTTACTATTTTAAATGATGCCTATAAGTCAAATCCCAATAGCCTAGATGCTGCCCTTGAAACCTTCTACTTTATGGATGGCTATGATAGGAAAATTGCTGTCCTTGGAGATATGCTTGGTCTAGGTTTTACTGAAATTGACCAACACGAAAGAATAGGCCGTGAACTGGATGAAAATCAAATAGACTACTTATTTTTAGTTGGATTTTTAACCCGCCATGTCTATAGGGAAGCTATTAAACACTTTCCAAAAGATAGGATTTTTATGGCTGAAGATAAGTTTGACCTAGTAGACCAATTGGCTAAATTATCAGAAGATAATAGCCTAATCCTATTTAAAGCTTCTAGGTACTTTGAACTTGAAAAATTAATAGATAAACTGATTGAAAAATTATAAAAAAATAATCTAAGGTCTACCTTAGATTATTTTTATTGTATCACTATATCTAATTGTTCCAGGCTTTATAACCCTAGTTATAATACCATGTATTGTCTTATCTTTTTCTAATCCTTTAAATTCTACCTTATGACTTCCTACAACTTCCTGAATACTATCTCCTGCTACTAGTTTAGTTTCTATTGGTAGCTCATACAAGAGCATACCCTTAGTAGTGAAGTCTTCATTAAAGTATCCATTATCCACCTTGGATCCTCTAATGTCTATTAAGCCAACTATACTTTCTATGGCTAGAACTATCATCTCTTCTCCCAGTCCTAAACTCCTTTCACCATCTGTAGACCTGTTTACAGTCATTATTTCCCCACTGATATTTTCTTTTATGAAGAAATCATAGTCACTGTCACACTTTTTTACTAATTTTATGTTTCCTATGCTTATATCAGTATCTTCTTTTCTAAATTTCCTATATATGTTTAAACAAGCCACTGTTGCCAGTTCAATTGCCAATTCTTCTTTAAAAGTTTCAACATATACCTTTATAGAGTTTTTGTTCCCATCTGTTTTTATCTTTATTGCTTTTAAATCTTCTTCCTCTAAGGTAAATATGCTTAGGGTTTCTTCTATGATCCCATCCCTAAACTCCTTAGTATTTTTGAAAAAAGTCTCTATATTGTCCTCTTGTCCTAGGTCATCAAATACATCCTTGCTAAAGAAAACCTGTCCAACAGCAATTGCTTTTAAGGCCTTATGGTCATTATTGCCATAGATGGTATTTCTAGATAGTTCCATATGTATCCTCCTTTAGTATATATTACATTAAGAATACCATTAAATGCCTACCTAATCAATTCTAATTTGAAAATTATGCCTTTGGAACTAAATTATCTTTTCATTTTTTCTCCTATTCTGCTATATTATTATATAAGGAGTGATTTTATGTTAAAGACAAATAGAAATAAATTAGTTATTCAATCTGTTCATGGTAAAATCCATAGTCCACTAATGGGAACAAGCCCTTATAGAATTAGTAGTGATGGACTTCCTATGGTCCTACATGCCACTGGAGGAATCACTTATAATTATCAAATTGGTGACTCTTGTATGGATCTGTTAGGAGACCATGTTGAACCAGGGGTTAGTATGCGAAATGAAGATACTGGTGAAAATAGATCTCTTATTGCCCTATCTTGTATTGGTAACCAAGCTAAGGTTATATCTGGTGATGGCAAGGGTAGGAAGGGTTTTGTAACTGGTAAGCACGGTGGAATAGAGCACCTTATGATCTATTTCCCAGAAGATGATAGCTTGGACCTTCTAGCTATTGATGATAGGATTCAAATCAAGGCTACAGGCCAAGGGCTTAAAATAGAAGGCTTTGAAGATGTACTGGTTATGAATATAGACCCTAATTTATTTGACAAATTAAATATAAGTGTTAATGACCAAGGCCAATTGGAAATCCCTGTTGTAACAGAAATTCCTGCCCACCTAATGGGATCTGGTATTGGTAGTGCAACCAGTCTATCTGGTGATTATGATATTACTACTGGTGACAAGGAAGAAGTGAAAAAATACGGTATTGATAAGCTTAGATTTGGTGATTTAGTCCTGCTTCGTGACTGTGATAATACTTATGGTAGACAATTTTTAAAAGGCTCAGTGACTGTTGGAGTTGTGGTTCATTCTGATTGTATCCTTTCAGGACATGGACCTGGAGTTACTGGCTTATTTAGTTGTAAAACTACAAAAATAGCTGGAAGAATTGATGATAAGGCTAACCTAAAATTCTTATTTGAGGATAATTATGAACCTACTATCTAACTATAATTCAAGTGAAATATTCCTAATAAGATATGTCTTTATAATCAATATAATATCCTACTTCATCTTTAAAATTGACAAGTACAAGGCTGAAAACAAGCAGTTTAGAATCTCAGAAAACTTGCTACTTTTCGTCTCTTTAATTGGTGGAAGTATTGGTTCAGCCATATCCATGATAGTAAATAAACACAAGTTGTCAAAAAGTAAATTTTTCAAGGGAATTCCCCTTATGATAATATTAAATGCACTAGGATTTTTCATAATTTTAAACAGAATAAAATAGACAGACTAAAGTTTGTCTATTTTTTTGTCTATTGATTTATATAAGAAATACTATATAATTTAAAATAATTTAAATAAATTAGAAAGGATAAATTTTATGAACATACTACTAATTGATGATGAGATAGAAATTTTAAACTTAATAGAGCTTTATCTGTCCAACGAAGGATTTAATGTTTTTAAGGCTTTAAATGGCCAAGCCGGCCTTGAAATTATTTCTCATGAAGAAATTCACCTGGCTATTTTAGACCTTATGCTTCCTGATATTGATGGTTTTTCTATTGCAAGTAAAATAAGAGAAAATTATAGTTTTCCAATAATAATGTTAACAGCTAAAATTTCCGATATGGATAAAATAGCTGGACTTAATTTAGGAGCCGATGACTACATTACAAAACCCTTCCAACCACTTGAGCTTATTGCTAGGGTCAAGGCACAACTTAGGAGATACACTAAATATTCCAACCTCCCAACTAATGAACTTTCAAACTCTATATCTATTAGGGGGCTTAAGCTCTACAAAGATAAGTACATTATTAGCCTAGATGACCAAGATCTTATGCTAACCCCTATTGAATTTAAAATATTAAAAATATTAATGGAAAACGTTAACCTCGTAGTTTCGTCAGAGAGCCTATTTGAAAAAGTTTGGCAAGAAAAATACTATTCTGACTCTAATAATACTGTTATGGTTCATATTAGGAATATTAGGAAAAAAATGAATGACTCTTTTGATAAGCCCACTTACATTAAAACCATTTGGGGAGTTGGATATAAAATTGAAGAATAAAAAATATGAAGATTTTTCTAAAAAGCTTTTTTATAGGATTATATTTATTTCATTTATATCTTTATTTATAGTCTCCCTAGCCCTATCTTTCTTCAGTGGACGATTAGGTAATTTTGTAGTAAAGTTACTACAAACAATTTCATCTGTAGACTATGAAGAGTCTTTTTATATCTATCATAATCTCATTAGAAAAAATAAAAACCTTATAATAGTAGCTACATTTTTTTCAATCCTACTTATTATGTTTAGGGTTCTAATAAACTTTATGAGTAACTACTTTGATGAAATAAGTAGGGGGCTAGATATATTACTTGAAGAATCAGACAAGGACATATCCCTATCTAAGGAGATGAATTTTCTGGAAAATAGGCTTAAGCTGGGAAAGGAAATCCTTAAAAATAGGCGGAAAGATGCACAAGACGCAGAGGATAGGAAAAATGACCTAATCATGTACCTTGCTCACGACTTAAAAACCCCTCTTACATCTATTATTGGATATCTAAATCTACTGGTGGATATGCCTTTTTTAAGCCCTGACGAAAAGCTAAAATACATAGAATTAGTACTGGATAAGGCCTACCACTTGGAAAATCTCATAAATGAAATCTTTGAAATAACAAAATTAAATTCAAAAAGGCTCCCTCTCAATAAAGAGAGGTTCAACTTAAATTTAATGCTTAACCAATTAGCTGATGAATTTTATCCTATCCTAGTAGATAACTCTAAGTCTATATCACTAAATTTAGAAGCCAATATATACTTCTATGGTGATTCCTCTAAATTAGGCCGGGCATTTAAAAACCTAATTAAAAATGCTATATTTTATAGCCCTGCAAATAGCAAAATTAAAATAAATTCTAGACTTACAAATAACAAAATTTTAGTTCAATTTATAAATCCATCAAGTCCTCTTTCTAAGGATGACCTAGCCAATATATTTACAGAGTTCTATAGGCTAGACAAGTCTAGGTCTACCAAAACAGGAGGCACAGGACTGGGACTTCTAATTACAAAAGAAATAGTAGAAGCCCATGGGGGTAAAATATGGGCTGAATATTCCGAGGGCCAAATTATATTTAATATTGTTTTAGATAGTAAGATGTAACTTTCAATATAGAAAATTAAGAAAAACTTAAGAATCTTTTAAGTTTTTCTTTAATAATCAAAGGCCCTTTTATGTTTAAATGTATATAAAGGGGTGTTTCAATTGAAAAGAAGAAAAAGAAACAGATTCAGTCTTGTTTTAAGCTTGGTCATTTTAGTAGTTATTATAGTAGGAATGGTTCAAATTGTTCATTATGGTGTTTCTAATGCCAGCTTTTTAATAGATGACAATAAAAAAATTAAAGAAAGTAGCTTCCTAATAGATGAAACTAGTGATATAGGAAGTAAAATAGATAGGCTTAGCTTTCACAGCGACCACATTAGCCTATATGATAGGACAAATGATAAAATAATATATAGCTATAATGGGGATAAAAAATCTTATCCTGCATCACTTACTAAGATTCTAACCACGATCGTTGCTATAAATCAAATAGATGATTTTAATAAATTAGTTAATATACCAAGGCCTATTTTCCATGATCTATTTGAGGAAGGCTCCAGCATGGCTGGTTTTTCTCCCAATGATGACCTTACTTATACAGACCTACTCTATGGAACTATGCTAGCATCTGGTGGAGAAGCAGCTACTGGTTTAGCCCACCTAGCAGCTGACTCATATGATGACTTTATAGGTCTGATGAACTCTACAGCACAAAATCTTGGGATGACAAATAGTAATTTTACCAATCCAACAGGCCTTCATGACGAAAACCAATACACTACTAGTGAAGACCTTATAAAACTACTTGACTATGCACTTGATAATTCTAAATTTAAGAAAATATATTCTAGTAAGGAGTATTCGGTTTCTATAGATAAAGACTTTATAATTTCCAGCACCTTATTTTCCCAAACAGATAACGACTTAATACTTGGGGGCAAAACTGGTTATACAAGTGCTGCTGGTCATTGTTTAAGTACCTATGCAGAAATAGCTGGTAAGGAGTATATATTAGTCACAATGAAGGCCAATGGAAATAGTCCTAGAGAAAATATAGCCATAGAAGACCATATTAAAATCTATGAGTCTATTGGCAGATAAAACAAAAAAGCCAAACTTAATGTTTGGCTTTTTTATTTTTTTATATCTCATACTCAACTACTACTGTAGAAATAACTTCTAAATTTTTTGGTATAATTGGAGTTACTGGTGGTTCTATTGCCTCATCCATTCTCATCTCACTTACTTCATATACTGGATAATAATTTCCATAATTTTCATTAATACTATTAATAGATTTTATTCTTGTCCCACTTGCTTTAGCTATTATCTCAGCCTTTTCTTTAGCACTTTTTACTGCTAGCTCTAAAGCTTGATTGTAATATTCATTAGCCTTACTTGAGCTATATGCAATTCCATCGATTCTATTAGACCCAGCTTTTACACTAATATCTATTAGGTCACCTATTTTGTCTAGCTCTTTTGTTTTAACACTTATAGAATTTACAACTTGGTAGCCTTCTAGTACTTGTTCATAAGGCTCTTCCATTTCATATTTATAGATTGGATTAATACTTACTTGGCTAGTTTCTATTTGATCGTCTTTTACATTCTTCTTTTTTAATTCCTTGATTACCTTATCCATTTTTTTAGAATTTTCTTCTAGGGCCTTAAGCCTGTCTTCACTGGCTGTTTCAACGGTAAATTTAATAGTTGCCGTATCAGGCTTTAGCTTTAACTTACCTTCTCCCGATACAAATATACTACCTGCAAATGATAATTTAGGCAAAAATACTAAAATCATCGATAGGGCTACTATGGACAAAAACTTTTTATTTTTCATAATTTACATACCTCCTAGTTTATTTATTATATTATACCCATTTTTTTATCAGGTCTTATCTTTATTCACAAAATAAAAACATGGGTAACTTCATTTACCCATGTTTAATAAACTTATTATCTAACTGTAAAATCTATTTCATCCGATCCTATAGACTTTAATATATTATTTACTTTAGAATATGGCCTTGAACCAAAGAAGCCTCTACTTGCTGAAAGGGGGCTTGGATGGACTGACTTAATAACATAGTGTCTACTAGTATCTATCAAAGCCTCCTTAGACTTAGCATTATTGCCCCATAATACAAAAATCACAGGTTCTTCCCTCCTACTAAGTTCTGAAATGATTCTATCTGTGAATATATTCCACCCTATCTTACTATGAGAATTAGCTTGACCTTGTATTACTGTTAGAGATGTATTTAAGAGTAATACACCCTGTTGTGCCCAAGAAGTCAAATCTCCTATACTAGTCATTTCAATTCCCAAGTCACTTTCTAATTCCTTATACATATTCCTAAGAGATGGTGGTAGCCTTTCTCCCCTATTGACTGAAAAAGCAAGTCCATTTGCCTGGTTAGGTCCATGATATGGATCTTGTCCTAGTATTACTAACTTAGTATCAGCATAGGATGTAGTCTTAAGAGCTGCCATAACGTCATCTGCTTTAGGATAAACCGTCTTAGTCTTATATTCATTTATCAGAAATGCCCTTATTTTTTTGTAATAGTCTTTTTCCATTTCATCTTCTAAAATATCGTCCCAATCGTTATTAAATATACGCATTTTTATTATCTCCTAAAATCTATTTAACCAAAGTATTAACTCTTCTATCATATTAGTAGTGACAAAATGATCCAAGCCCTCAACTTTCATAAAACTTATATCTTTTTTGTTCTCATAAGTTGGCTCAATCTCCTTATAAAAATCTATTTGAGGTTTTATAGACACTTGACTGTCCTTCTCACCATGAATTATCTTAATAGGTCTATTCTTTAATTTCTCTAAATTATTAATAGGGTCCAAGTCTCTTATCTTGTCTTCTACAAGTTTATAGTTTTCTCCTCCTGTATCTATGTCTTTTAATTGAGCCATATCCTTTAAAAAGTATTGGTTAGACTCCATCCAATTCAAAGATCCATTTAGGGTTACCACTGACCTAACACTATGATTGTGGGTAAAAACTCCTCCAGCAGTAAAGCCCCCCATAGAATGTCCTGTTACATGGATATTATTTATATCCCCATCTAAATTGGACATAATATAGGAAATTAACCTTGGAGCCTCTTCTAGATTTTTAAATATGGTTTCCCAAAAGTAGTCAAAGACATATTTAGGATTATTATAATCTTCTAAAGGGTCCCTTTCTCCATGGTGGATTCCATCTGGTAAAATTACTTGATAACCTAAAGTTGAAATTAAGAAAGCTCTTATCCTTTGACTGTACTTACTAGAACCCCACCCGTGATAAAATATTAAAGTCTTATATGGTTTTTTCATAGCCTTTGGTACAAACCTAATTATAGGCATTCCATCAATAATGATTTTTTCTTCTATTATTTCATAATTCTTTAGTGATAATCCCATAGTCTACCTCCTTAAAACAATCCCATAAAGCCACTTGCTAAAACTATAAGAGCAAATACCATCCTGTATATTGCAAAATTTTTCATTGGTTTTTTCTTTAAATAAGAAATAAACTTATTTATAACTGCCAAGGCAACTATAAAAGAAACTCCAAAGCCTACAGCTAAGGACAGTAACTCTCCACCTGTCATAGCTCCGAAACCACCTATTTTAAGTAGTTTTAAAAAGCTCATTCCAACCATTACTGGTATTGCTAGGAAGAAAGAAAACTCTGCAGAGTCTACTGTTGAAAGACCTGCTACCCAGCCACCTATTATAGTAGAAGCCGATCTAGACATACCTGGTATAACTGCTAAACACTGAAACATTCCTATTATGATTGCCTGTTTCATTGTTACATCTAGTCCATTAGATAGCTTATCTCCCCTAGACCTAAATTTATTTTCTGCATATATCATCCAAAGCCCACCTAAGAAAAGAGTTATCGCTATAGATGTTGGATTAAATAAGTACTTGTCTGCTAGGTCATCTAAGGTTATTCCTACGATTCCTCCTGGAATACAAGCTACTCCAATTGTTAACCAAAACTTAAAGCCTGATTTTTCGTAACCTACTTTTTGTGGGAAGAAGTTTACTAGGGTGTCTTTAATTTTACTCCAATAAAGAATAACCACTGCTAAAATCGCCCCTAATTGTATTACATAAGTATATGTTTCCACATAGTTACTGGTTTCTCCTTGAAAGTTCAATAGGTTTTGAAATATTACTAAGTGTCCTGTTGATGATACTGGAAGAAATTCTGTAAGTCCTTCAACTATTCCCAATATTACTGATTTAAAAACTAAAATTATTGTTTCCATTTCTTAACTCCCTTCTCTTTATAATAAGAGTATATAAAAAAACAAATCAAATCCATATTAATTTACTAAGCTGTAAATCAGCATATATACTTTTATTAAATACCATTATAACAAATTTACCCTTAATGATAAATCTATTTAACATATTTGTAACTTTTATAGTATAATTATAATAATGAGAAAGGAGTAGTAAGATGAAGAAAAGAGTTATTTTAGGTATGAGTGGTGGCGTTGACTCATCTGTATCTGCCTTATTGTTAAAAGAAGCAGGATATGATGTAGTTGGTATATTTATGAAAAACTGGGATGAAACTGCTGATGATGGTGTTTGTACAGTTGTTGACGACTCCCTTGATGCTAGAAATGTTGCCAACCAGCTAGATATACCTTACTATACAATTAATTTTGAAAAAGAATACTGGGATAAAGTTTTCACTTATTTCTTAGACGAATATAAAAAGGGCAGGACACCTAACCCAGATGTTATGTGTAACCAAGAAATAAAGTTCAATGCTTTCTTAGATTATGCCCTAAAACTTGAAGCAGATTATATAGCCATGGGTCACTATGCCCAGGTTGAAGAAATTGATGGGAGATTCCATCTGGCTCGTGGAAAGGATACTAACAAGGATCAATCCTACTTCCTATCTAGAATTGACGAAGCAGCACTTAGCAAAACTATTTTCCCAATAGGCCACTTAGATAAATCAGAAGTTCGCCAACTAGCTGAAAAACACAAACTTGTTACAGCTAAGAAAAAGGATTCTACTGGAATTTGCTTTATTGGAGAAAGGGATTTTAATGACTTTATAGACAAGTACCTTCTGGCTACAGAGGGAGACATGGTTACTATAGATGGCGAAAAAGTAGGCCGCCACAGTGGACTTATGCACTATACCCTAGGCCAAAGAAAGGGAATCGGCCTTGGTGGAGTAGGAAATGGTCAGCCTTGGTTTGTAGCAGGAAAAAATCTTGGCAAAAACATACTTTATGTAGCCCAAGGAGAGGATCAACCTGCCCTGTTTTCAAAGTCACTAATTGCAGATGACATGAAGTGGATAATAAATCAGCCCCCAAGTGGAGATTTTAAATGCATGGCTAAATTTAGGTACAGGCAGGCAGATATTCCTGTAAGGGTTGTAGTTTTAGAAAATAATCAAATTAAGATAATATATGATGAACCTGTAAAAGCAGTTACTCCTGGTCAAGTTGCTGTCTTATATGATGGTGAAATTTGCTTGGGTGGTGGAATAATAAGTTCCATAGAGCCACTTGAAGAGAAATATGGCTATTTAAATAAATAAAGTATTCCAAAGGGAATACTTTATTTATTTAAATTTGATATATAGGTTTTTTCCTTTTTTTCTATTCCTTGTATATTTTTCGAATTTATAAGTTCTACTAGAAATAAAATAAATATGAAGATTCCAATTATATACATAACTCTTATATTTTTCGTCATATCTGTAGAAATCAACCTAGCCTCATACTTATTTAATATCCTAAATAACACTAAAAATAAGCCTAAAGGAACCATGGTTCTTAAACCATCCTTAGCTGCAAACATGGGACTTATAAGTCCATCTATTAAAAAACCTACAAATCCTATCATAAAATATACTAACAGCATTTCTAGTCTCATATCCCAACTAAAATTTCCATATGCAAATAAAGATAGAAAAATAACTGAAAGTAATGTTATTATAGAAAAATTTCTCAAAACACTTAAACATAGTTCTACTGGACTAAAACTAACTTCTCCACTTGCTAGTATCTCTTCTGAAAAACTTTTAGGATTATCACCTAGCTCTTTCTTCAAACTAGAATTTCTTATTTCAATTTCTTCCGCCATTCCTATTAAGTCCCTATTAATTATTTCTTTTTCATAAGAGTTTATTTTAAATATACTCATACTCTTATTAACTTCCTTTATATAATTCCTAGATTGATCGCTTAATTTGTCTACTTGTATACTGTTTTCCTTCCTGAGCTTCCTAAATTCATTATTTAACATTAATTTCACTCCCACCAAATACTTTATCTACTGATTCTTTAAGTTCATTCCAAACTTCCATAAATTCTATTAAATATTCCTCCCCTAAATCCCTTAAAAAATAATGCTTTCTTTTCGTCCCTAGGGGTGATTCCTTAAATTTAGAAAAAATCAGCTTTTTCTTTTCCAGCCTTATTAGAAGGGGATAAATTGTTCCTTCCTTTACATCAGTAAAACCATATTTTTGTAAACTCGTAACAATTTCATAGCCATAAGTTTCTTCTCTACTTATTATTTTTATAATACATCCTTCCAGGGTTCCCCTATTAAACTGAGATTTATCTATCATCTTAACACCTACCTTGCAGTACATATTAGTAGCTACATTGACTACATAGTAGGTCTTTTTGTCAAGAAAAGTCTCAGGTAAAATATTCAAATCATTTCTTATATATGGTTTGAATATTTTAGGATAATATTAAAACAAATAAAATCAAGTTATCTAACCTATTTAAGATAGGTAAAACAACTTGATTTTTTTGCACAATATATTATTAAATTAATGGCTATCCTAATCTTTTATATTAGACTTCCCGACTCCAATTTCTTGGAGAAAGTAGTGCTATTATTGTAAATAGCTCTAACCTACCTAGTAACATAAGTAGTGAAAAATATGCCTTAGATATTTGACTATAAGCTCCAAAATTACTTGTTGGTCCTACTAGCTCTAGACCTGGTCCTATATTACCTATTGTGGCTGCTACTGAAGTAAAGGCCGTTATTAAGTCTACCCCTTCTAAGGATATTAAGATTGTAGATATAGCAAATATTATTAAATAAAGGGCAATAAAACTATTAATTCCCCTTATAGTTTCGTCTCCTACAATTTTACCATTGACCTTTATTGGTCTGATTGCCTTGGGATGGAATATTTTAAGTATCTCAACCTTTATTAACTTTAATACAACTAAGATTCTTATTACCTTCAATCCTCCTGCCGTAGACCCTGCACTACCTCCTATAAACATAAGTAGGACTAGGATTGCCTTACTAAAAGATGGCCACAAGTCAAAGTTAGCTGTGGAATATCCTGTTGTAGTTATAATAGAACCTACTTGAAAATAAGAGTCTCTCATTGAAATCCCCATACTTCCATAGTTAGTAAAATATAGGTTTAAACCTATTGAAACTACAGATAAGGCCACTATAAATAAGTAGAGTCTCATCTCTTCATCCTTTAGTGAATCTGATAATTTACCTTTATAGGCGTCATAGTATAGTGAAAAATTTATTCCTGATAGGATCATAAAACTCCCTATTACCAAATGGATGTAGCTACTATTATAAGCCCCTACACTTAAGTTTTTTGTTGCAAATCCTCCTGTTCCAACTGTTCCAAAAGTATAAACCAGAGAATCAAAGAAACTCATCTTTCCTATTAAAAGCAATATCACCTGTATTATTGTAATTGTAAAATAAGTTGAATATAAAATTTTAGCTGTATCTTTCATCCTTGGAGCTATTTTACCTGCAACTGGCCCTGGACTTTCTGCCTTAAATATTTGAAAGCCTCCTACTCCTAGGGCTGGTAGAAAAGAAAGAGTAAATACTAAAATAC
>CAZRYA010000017.1:13447-15216 GCA_964604235.1 uncultured Tissierellaceae bacterium
CCTATCCAATGGGTAAAAGACCTCCAGAATAAAACTCCCCTTGGAAGTATTTCTACATTGGATATAACAGTAGCACCTGTCGTTGTAAGCCCTGATACAATCTCAAAAAAAGCATCTATATAGCTTTCTGTACTGGATGAAAAATATAAGGGCATAGCCCCAAAAAATGATAAAATTATCCAACCTAAGGCTACTATGGCCAAACCTTCTTTAGCATTTATATTAGTCCTGCTGGTTTTATATCTTCTTAAAATACCTCCTATTAGGAGACTTACCAGTATTGTATATAAAAATGGTTTAAAATCGCTTCCCCCATCTATTATTGAGATTAAAAGTGATGGTGTCATTAAGGCTGATTCCAAGACTAAAAGATTTCCTAAAATCTTAATCACGATGCCATAATTCACTTAGGAAACCTCCTCTTTTGGCTTTAAAAAATATCTTAAGGCCCTCTAAATTTTCTGTCAAAGTAAAGACTATAATCCTATCATTGGCCAATAGCTTAGTCTTACCATTAGGAATTATAACTTTTCCTTTTCTAACTATACTCCCTATAATAATTCCTGCTGGTAGTTTTAAATCCTCCAAGGTCTTTCCTATAACCTGTAATTTATCATCTAGGATAATTTCTGTTACTTCTCCATTTCCACCTATTAAAAGAGATACGGATACTATCTTTCCGCCCCTAATTATCTTTAGTATATTACTTATTGTAATGTGTATTGGATTTAGGGCTGCGTCAATGTCTAACCTATCTATTATCTTAGAATAACTCTCTCTACTTACCTTGGAAATAACCTTAGAAACCCCTTCTTGTTTGGCCATTAAACCCATAAGTAAATTTGCCTCATCAAAACCTGTAGTCCCTATAAAAGCATCCATAGTAGAAAGTTTTTCGTCTTCAAGTAAGAGTATATCTGTTCCATCTCCGTGAATTATCAAGGCGTCATTTAATAACTCTGATAATTTTTCGCACTTGTCCTTATTTTTTTCTATTATAGTCACGGGTATATGTTCTTTTTCCATTTTTTTTGCCAAGTAATAAGAAATATTACTTCCTCCTAAAATCATAACCCTTTCTACTTCCCTGTTCCTAAAATCCTTCTTAAATCTATGGAAAAATTTAATAATATCTCCTGTATTTCCGATTAAATAAAGTAGATCTTTGTCCATTAATATAGTATTCCCATTGGGGATTATAATATGTCCATCTCTTGAAATTGCTGTGACTAATATATTATGGAATTCTCCAATGTCCATTAACTTCTTATTTATAAATTCAGGTAATTGACCTATATTAAAATCTATCATTTCAACCTTACCACGAGCAAAATCCTCTGAATAGAAGCTATGACTCTTTAATAGGTATTTTTCTATAGCTCTTGCAGTATCTAGGTCTGGATTTACTACATGGTCTATCCCCATTTTATCTTTTATAAAGTCTACTTGTTTTAAATATTCAGGATTTCTTATCCTAGCTATCGTCTTCTCACAACCTAGTTGTTTACCAAGTGAGCAAATAACTGTGTTTGCCTCATCACTATCTGTTGATGCCACCAATATATCATAAAAATTAATATCCAGCTCTTTTAAAATAGATACATCTATTCCATTACCGTGAACTGTTAATACATCTAAATGTTCATTTACCCTATCTATCACATTAATGTCCCTGTCTATTACAGTTACATCTATATTTTCTGATACCATAGTCTCTGCCAACTTGTGTCCAAGTTTACCAGCCCCTACTATCATAACTTTCATTTGTA
>CAZRYA010000018.1:0-1129 GCA_964604235.1 uncultured Tissierellaceae bacterium
ATTATAGTTGAATTCAAGGAAAGTGATTCAGCAATAATTGCTCTTATGGAAAACTTACAAAGGGAAGATTTAAATTATATAGAGGAAGCCTATGGTTATAATAATCTTATATTGGACCACAATATGACCCAACAAGATATAGCTAAAAAACTGGGTAAATCACAGTCAACTATAGGTAATAAACTTAGACTTCTTAAACTATCAAATGGAATTCAAGTTAAATTGTTGGAAAATAATTTAACAGAAAGACACGGAAGGGCCTTACTTAAGCTACCAGAAGAAATGAGAGAAGAAGTTTTGGCGAGGATAATTGATAGAAACTATAATGTAAAGCAGACGGATAAGTTCATAGAAGATATACTGGCAGATATTTCAAAAGTAGAAGAAGAGGTAAAGAAGCCTAGTATGAGAGGGCTTATTAATACTAGAATATATTTAAATACCATAAAGAATGCTTATAAGACTATAATAGACTCAGGCCTTGAGGCTAAGTATAAAGAAGTAGACAAGGGTGACTTTGTGGAAGTAGTTGTGCAAATACCAAAAAATAATAAATAGAATGTTCCATGTGGAACATTCTATTTTATTTTTTGGTATTTTCTGATATTATAGATTTAATATAAGAAGGTGGTGATATTTTGGCTAAAGTTATTTCTATATTCAATCAAAAGGGAGGAGTAGGAAAGACTACAACGGCAATAAACCTAAGTGCAGGGGTAGGAAACTTAGGTCATAAAGTCTTATTAGTAGATATGGATCCTCAAGGAAATGCCAGTTCAGGACTGGGAATAGATAAGAGGGGGCTAACTTCTAATATATATACTAATTTAATAGGAAATGATGATATAAGAGATATAATATTAGAAACCACGGCAAAAAATGTAGATATAGTTCCAGCAAATAGAGAATTGGCAGGTCTAGAAATTGAATTTGCTAGGTCTGGGAACTGGGAAAAGAGATTAGGTCAAGAAATAAATAAGGTAAAAGAGGATTATGACTTTATTTTCATAGATAGTCCACCTTCTTTGGGAATACTATCTATAATGTCTTTAGTTGCATCAGATAGCGTTATAATACCGATACAATGTGAGTATTATGCCCTTGAAGGAGTAAGTGAACTATATGAAAC
>CAZRYA010000018.1:1139-15214 GCA_964604235.1 uncultured Tissierellaceae bacterium
AATGGATTAAATGAAGATTTAGAGCTGGAAGGAGTAGTCCTTAGTATGTTTGATGGAAGGACTAATCTATCCATTGAAGTTGTAGAAGAGGTCAAGCGTTTTTTTAAGGGCTTAGTCTATACTAGCATTATACCTAGAAATGTAAGGTTGGCTGAAGCTCCCAGCCATGGGCTTTCTATAATTGATTATGATGGGAAGTCTAAAGGGGCAGAGGCCTATATGGACTTGGCAGAAGAGTTTATATATTTATTGGAAGAGGTGGATTAATGACTAAAAAGAATAGTTTAGGAAAAGGCCTATCTGCCTTAATAAGAGAAGACGAAGATGATAAGGTGGAGGACTTAGACTTAAAAAACATAGTAGCAAACAAGTACCAACCTAGGGCTTACTTTAAAGATGAAGCCTTGGAAGAATTAGCAAAATCCATTGAAGAAAATGGACTTCTACAGCCAATAATAGTCAGAAGAGATGGAAGGAAGTATGAAATAATTGCTGGAGAAAGAAGGTATAGGGCCTTTAAAAGCCTAGGTAAAAGTAAAATACCAGCTATAATTAAGGATATAAGTGATGAGGAATCGGCTAAATTTGCCTTAATAGAGAACATTCAAAGAGAAGATTTAAATATAATAGAGGAGGCTAGAGGCTATAAGGAGTTTATGGATGAGTTTAGATTAACCCAAGAAAATCTGGCCAAGTTAGTAGGAAAATCTAGGTCCTATATAGCCAATACAGTTAGGTTATTGAACTTAGATGCTTATATATTAGAGTCTATTTTGGGAAGTAGGCTTAGCCCTGGTCATGGAAAGGTTTTATTGGGAATTAAGGATGTAAATTTACAGGTTGAGATGGGTAAAAAAGCAGAAGAAGGAGAATTAAGTGTAAGGCAATTGGAGGAGCTTGTGAAGAAGCTCAATAAAGAGGAAAATCTTGAGAAAAAAACAGCAAATAAAGATGTAAATTTATCAAATTTAGAGTTAGATTTGATGGAAATTTTAGGGACAAAGGTTAAGATAAAGGATAGGGGCAACAAGGGAAAAATAGAAATAGATTACTATTCTCTAGATGATTTTGATAGGATAATAGATAAATTTAATTTATAATGTTCCATGTGGAACAATTAAAGGAGGAGTAAGGTTGGAATACAATATTTTACAGGTAGATTCATTTACAGATAAGAGTTTTTGTGGTAATCCAGCAGGAATTTTATTAGACTCTAGAGGGTTACTAGAGGCTGATATGCAAAAGATAGCAAATGAAATGAACCTATCAGAAACTGCTTTTATAAACAAAATAGATGAAGATTTATTTAATGTAAGATTTTTCACCCCAGTTTGTGAGGTGGATCTTTGTGGTCATGCGACTATAGCTAGTTTTTTTGTACTGGCTAAAAACAAGTATATCAAGGGAATAGAAAATGGAGTAAAAAGGGTTTATCAAAAGACCAAGGCTGGAAAACTATTTATAGATATAGAATATGTTCGAGGGGAAGTTGACAAGGTTTATATGGAGCAAACCATACCTAAAAATCTAGGTGACTTAGATGATATAGATAAACTTTGTAGGTCTTTAAATTTAAATAAGTCGGACTTAGCCTATATAGACAAGGGTATACTACCATTAAAAATATCTACAGGATTACCAGATATCATAGTAGGAGTAAAATCTAAGGAGATTTTAGATGGGATAAAGATAAACAGAGATTTGTTGAGCCAAGTATCAGAGGAAAATGAAGTTGTAGGAGCCCATGTATTTTATTTACCAGAAGATGAAGAAGGAATAGTATATACTAGAAATTTTGCTCCCCTAGTAGGAATCGATGAGGAAGCTGCCACAGGTACTTCTAACGGAGCCTTAATATACTATTTAAAACTAAAGGGTCTTTTAAGGTCTGAAGAGATAATTTCTAAACAGGGTGAGCAAATGAATAGATTAAGTGAAATATACTGTAGCATTGATAAAGACAACCTGGTAAGGGTTGGAGGTAGGGCCAAGATAATGATAGATGGAATAATAAAGTTGTAGGTGATATTATGTATTTTGACAATGGAGCAACAACTTATCCTAAACCAGAGGTGGTCTTAGATAAAATATATGAGACAATGAAGTATAAGGGTGGAAATTCAGGACGGGGAATGAGTAGTATGTCACTGGATATCAATAGGTATATTTATAACACTAGGTCTATAATAGCAGGTCTTATAAATGCAAAAAACCCTATGGATATAAGTTTTACAAAGAATTGCACTGAGGCTCTCAATTTTGGTATACAGGGTATACTTAAAAAAGGAGACCATGTTATAACCACATCTATGGAGCATAATTCGGTTTTAAGACCCTTGTATGAATTAAAGGAAAAGGGTCTTATTCAACTAGATATAGTTTGGGCAGATGAACAGGGCCTAGTAGAGCCTAATGATTTTATAGCTTATATAAAGGATAATACTAAACTAATAATTTCTACCCATATGAGTAATCTAACAGGTACAATCATTGACATAGGTTCAATAGGCCAGATTGCAAGGGCAAATGAGATTATATTTATGGTGGATGGAGCCCAATCAATAGGCCTAATACCTATAGATGTAGAAGAAATGAATATAGACATTCTTGCATTTCCAGGTCATAAAAATCTACTTGGGCCACAAGGAACAGGTGGGCTTTATGTAGGGCCAGATGTAGAGCTAGAACCTATTTTATATGGGGGGACAGGAAGCTATTCAGAAGATTTAAACCAGCCTAAGACTAGGCCAGATAGGTATGAAGCAGGAACTTTAAATGGGCCAGGCATAGTTGGATTATATTATGGTATAGAAAGTATAATGGAAAGTGGGATGGAAAAATCCTATATTGATTTAAAAGAAAAAACTAGAATCTTTTCAGAAGGTATAAAACCTATTGAAGGAGTAAGTATTTATGGGCCAATAGACTTTGATAAGAAGGGACCTATTGTGAGTTTTAATGTAGAAGGAATAAATAATGAAGATTTAGGCTTTATTTTAGACAGAGATTATAATATAATAACAAGAACTGGATATCATTGTGCTCCTTTAGCCCATAGGACAATAGGAACGGGTGATACAGGTTGCATAAGGTTTAGTTTTGGAAACTTTAATACTATTTCAGAAATACTAGAGTCAATTGAAATATTAAAGAAAATAATTGAAGAATTTAAAACCCAAATATTTTAAGATATTTGGGTTTGTTTTAAAAGGAGATAATATGAAAGAGATAAAGGAAAGAATTGACAAGGCATTGGGTAACAAGGAAGTAGACTTAGTTTTGAAAAATGGAAAAATAATTAATGTATTTACCAATGAAATAATAGAAGCTGATTTAGCAATTGATAAGGACATAATAATAGGTTTTGGAGATTATGTAGGAAGAGAAGAGATAGATATGGGAGGGGACTATATTTCACCAGGATTTATTGATGGGCATGTACATATTGAATCATCTATGTTAACCCCTTCTGAATTTTCAAAGATATCTTTTAGGAATGGAGTAACATCAGCTGTAGTAGACCCACATGAAATAGCAAATGTATCAGGAATAGATGGTATAAAATTCATGCTAGAGGATGGAAGCAATTCACCTATGGATTTTTTTATGATGTTACCCTCCTGCGTACCAGCAACTGAATTTGAATCCAATGGAGCTATTTTGGAGATGGAGGATTTAAAAGGCTTGATGGACCATCCTAATGTAATAGGTCTTGGAGAGCTTATGAATTATCCAGGCCTTATAAAGGGGAATGAAAAGGTCTTAGAAAAACTAAAGGGCTTTGAAGGAAGAGTAATAGATGGTCATAGTCCAAAGTTAAGTGGCAGGGACCTAACAGCCTATGTAGTTGGAGGAGTAAGTACAGAGCATGAAGCTTCAACAGTGGAAGAGGCAATAGGACGAGTAAGGTTAGGTATGTATGTCTTAATAAGAGAGGGGTCAGCAGCTAAGGATTTAAAAAACCTTATAAAGGCTGTAAATAAAGATAATATAAGTAGGTTTTTATTTTGTACAGATGACAAACACCCTAAAGATCTTTTAGAAGAGGGGAGTATTAACTATAATATAAATCTGAGCATAGCTTGTGGACTAGAGCCAATAGATGCTATAAAAATGGCAACTATTAATATATGCAATTGTTATGGACTTAAGAAGTTAGGAGCTATAGCTCCGGGCTACAAGGCTGATTTAGTTAGTTTTAAAGATTTAAATAAAATCCAAGTAGGCAGGGTCTATAAGGCTGGTAAGTTAGTTTATCATGGGGATATTTTATATGAAACTAAAAAGATTTTTGATGAAAAAGTTTTAAATAGGGTAAACATAAAAAATGTGGTAAAAAAAGATTTAGAAATCAGTTTGAAATCAAATTCTGCTAATATAATAGGAGTTAGAGACAATAGTATAATCACAGACCACCTAGTTGAACAAGTTGAAGTTGAAAATGGATGCTTTAAATATTCCAATGGCCTTAATAAATTAGTAGTTGTTGAAAGACATAAGGCAAGTGGAAATATAGGGCTTGGAATTTTAAAAGGTTTTAATATAAAAGGTGGAGCTATAGGGACAACAATAGCCCATGATTCTCATAATATAATAGCTGTTGGAGACAATGATGAAGATATATTAAATGTAATAAATCATTTAAAGAATCAAGGTGGGGGAGTTGTAATAAGTTCTAAATCTGAAGTGTTGGAAAGCCTATCTCTTGAAATTAGTGGTAATATGTCCTATGAATCTATTCACACTATAAATGAAAAATTAGATAGTATAATGAAATTATCCTATGATATTTTGGGAGTTAATAGGGAAGTCGATCCACTTTTAACTTTGGGTTTTCTTGCTTTACCTGTTATACCAAGTTTAAAGTTAACAGATAGGGGACTTTTTAATGTGGAAAATTTTAGCTTTATAAATATATGGGACTAGGGTAAAATGTATTGATTAAGTTTCAATTATTCTATAATATATAGGGTGGATGAAAGGAGTAGTTTTAAATTGGATATTTTAAATTTAGTAAATGATTATAGTGGTGAAATTATATTAGGCTTAGGTGGTTTTTCTATATTATTACTTATTATAAATCTAATAGCCTTTAGTAAGATAGGTAAGATTAGAGGCAAGTATGATAGTTTTGTTAGTAATGTAAATATAGATAATGTAGAGGAACTACTTGTTAATTTAGGTAAAGATGTAGAAGAAATCCATGGAGATATAAATATTATTAAATCCAATGTGGAAGCAATAGAGACTAGATTAAGCTTTGCAATCCAAAAGGTGGGTTTTGTAAGATACAATGCCTTTGCTGAAATGGGAAGTGAACTGAGCTATTCAGTAGCTCTTTTAGACAACTATAAAAATGGATTTGTTTTAACTAGTATTTATGGTAGGGACTACACTGCTAGCTATGCAAAGCCAATAAAGTTTGGTAAGTCAACTTATGACCTATCAGTAGAGGAAGTTCAAGCCATTGATAGGGCCATACAAGGGGAATATAGGCCTAAAACTATAAAGTAGGAGGAAAAGGGTATTGGATAGTATTTTATTCATTATAAATCCGATTGCAGGATCAGGAAAGGCTAAGAAATTAATAGATACTATAATAAATAGAATGGAAGTAGAAGAGATTCCTTATAGTATAGAGATGAGTGATGGGCCAAAAGCTGCAGTGGATATAGCTTGTAAAAATGCAGAAAAATATGATGTAGTAGTGGCAGTAGGGGGAGACGGCACAATAAATGAAGTTGCTAAGGGTCTTGCAATGGCAGGGGAAGGAATACTTGGTATAATACCAGCAGGTACAGGGAATGACTTAGCTAAGGACCTACAAATTCCACTAGATGTAAACAAGTCTTTAGATATATTACTCAGACAAAATGTTGAACATATAGATGTGGCTAAGGTAAATGAAGGGTATTTTTTTAATATTGCTAGTGTTGGAATTGATGCAGAAGTAATAGCTAACCACAGTAAGTTTAAAAAGAAACTAAAGGGAAATATGGTCTATTTTGCCAGTGTAATATATAGTTTGTTTCACTATAAAAGAAAGAATATGAAAATAGTAGTTGATGGTAGGGTATATGAGGAGAGTATGTCCTTAGTAGCAGTAGGTAATGGAAAGTATTATGGTGGCGGATTTAAGATAATGCCCTATGCAGTAAAAGATGATGGATATTTCCATATTTGTATGGTTTCTAAACTTAGTAAGTTTAAAATATTTTTATTATTTCCTACAGTTTTATTTGGTAAGCATTTAGGCCTTACAAATTATGTTAGGGTAGAAAAGGGAAAAAATGTGGAAATTATAAGTGATGAGGACTTATTTGTAAATTTTGATGGAGAAATACTAGAGAAGACTAGTTATATTAAATTTGTAATGGAAGATAAAAAAGTAAAAATGATTTGCTAATAAAAAATTCTGGAAGCTAGCTTCCAGAATTTTTTATTAGCAAAGGTCTATCTTAAATATATTCCCAATAAAAATTAAAATAAACATAAAAAAGGATTTTATTACAAAACAAATATAAAAAAAATGTAACATTTAAAATTAAATTAAGGGAAAAAGTACTTAGTATACTTGAAATATGCTTATTGTTAGTATTTTTACGAATTATTAAAAAATAAGCCAATTATGTAATTTTACATATAAGGGGCTATTTTGATTGAAAAAAATAGGTCCTATGATATAATTATTACAGAATGATTACAAAAGAGATTTAGGACTGGAGGTAATAAATACATGGAAGATCCGAAGCATCTTGGTGTAAGTATTGGAAGTATCAAGGCTAAAGCAGTTGGTTTAGCAGGTAAAATAAAAGATAAAGTAATGAATATAGATTATAAAGACAAGAAAGTTCAAAAAATAGGTGGAGGAATTGCTCTATCTTTAGCCCTTGTAGTTGGTGGGCTACTATATCGCTCAAGCCTAGAAGGGTTTGAAGTTTTTCTTGGAAAAGAAAGTTTGGGAATGGTAAGAGAGCAGGAAGATTTTAATAACATATATGATGAGCTACAAAAAGAGCTATCTGAAACTTATGATATGGAAGTTGTATTAGATAGTGACATAAAGTTTGAAGATACCTATGTTAGAAATAAGAACTTATCAGCCTTAGAAGAAGTTAAGCTAGATTTAAAAGATAAGGTAAGTTTTTTAGTTCAAGGATATACTCTAGAAATAGATGGTGAAAAAGTAGGTAGTCTAAAGACAAAAGAAGAGATTGAAAATTTACTTAAAAGAATACAAGAGCCTTTTTTGGCAGAAAAATCTGATAATGAAAAGATAATAGAAGTTGGAATAGCAGAGGATATAAAAATAGTAATGGAAGATTTACCTATATACAAGATAAGCAATGAAGACAAATTATATGAACACCTTACAAATGGTGGGGAAGAAGTTAAAACGCATATAGTTGAGGTTGGAGAAAGCCTTTGGACTATTTCTAGAATTTATGGAATTCCAGAAGCTGAATTAGAAGAAGCAAATGGACATAAGGATCCAACTAAACTTCAAATTGGAGAAGAAGTTAAGTTAGTAATGCCAAAATCACTAGTTACAGTTGAGACTAAGTCAGAAGTTGAATACACAGAAAATATTAATTATGAATCAATTGTAGAATATGATGATTCTATGTTTACTAACGAAAAGAAGGTAAAAGTAGAAGGTGAAAATGGACTTTCTAAGATATTGGTGTCAGAAGTAAAGCAAAATGGTAAATTAATTGATAAAGAAATATTATCAGAAGAGATAATAGAAAAACCAGTTGCAGAAGTTGTGATTAAGGGTACAAAAGAAGTACCAAAGACTGCAGCAACAGGATCTTTCTTAATGCCAACAAGGGGAAGGGTTTCTTCTAGGTATGGTATGAGAAATGGAAGGATGCACAGAGGGTTGGATATAGCGGCTAAGACAGGAACATCCATAAAGGCAGCAGATGGAGGAAAAGTTGTTTTCTCTGGTAATAGTGGTGCCTTTGGACAGATGATTGAAATAGATCATGGAAATGGTTATAGAACTAGATATGCCCATTGCAGTAAACTTTTAGTAGGTGTCGGAACTAAGGTATACAAGGGACAAGAAATAGCTAAAGTAGGTAATACAGGTAGGTCTACAGGATCCCATTTACATTTAGAAGTAATCAAAAACGGCTCACATCAAAATCCAAGTTCATATGTGAAATAGATTATAATATAATGCCCTTAGTCTTATAAGACTAAGGGCATTTCTATGTAAAAAATGTTATAATTAATAAAAATGGTTCATTGTCAAATGTTGGGGGATAAATTCTAAGAAGAGTTTATCTCCTTTTTTATCCATAAAATATAAGCTAGTTTTTAACTTTGTAATAATATTCTTTTTCTTTGGAACATGAGAAGAAAGTCACAGAGAGCATTTATAGACTTCATGATATAGCCAAGAAAAATGATGACTATGCAACAGAAATATTTATGCATAAGTATATAAATGAGCAAATAGAGGAAGAAGACCTAGCCCAAACTATAATAGACAAGTTTTTATTTGCAGGAGATACTACAGCAGCAAAATATGCTGTAGACAAGGAGCTATATAATTTAGGATAGATTTATTAAGCAGGCCCTAGTAGGGTCTACTTTTTTGTATTAAAAGAAAATCCTCAGTTAGACTTGGGGTTAGTAAAGATTATAGATGAGTCTTCAAAAAATAACCCCCAAGTAATAAAATAAGTTTTTGGCCTACTAACTACAAAGAATAAAATCAAGGAGCTTGTTTATCAAAAAGTTACAAAAATAATAAAGTATAAATGAGTTAATCTACATATATAGATTTAGATAGGCAGATATAGTAATATAGGATTAAAAGATATTGAGAGAAGACTTATATTTTTTTAAGTGCGATTGATAACGAGTATCAATAAAAGGAGGAAGTATGAATACATATATTAAGTTATTAAAGTATACTCCATAAAAGAAACATTGTGCATATATTTCTGTAATACTATCAGTTTTGGCATCTGTTTTATCAATATTACCCTATTGGTATTTTTGGAAGTTTTTAAATGAATTTATTGTAAATAAGAATGTGGAAAATACAAAATATTATGCACTTATAATCGTAGGCTTAATGATTAGTTATAGCTTTGTTTATATGGCAGCAGTTTGGGGCTCCCATCTTTTAGGATTTAGGCTGGAGACCAATTTGAGAAAGGCAGGTATAGAAAACTTGATGGAGGCCTCATTTACATTTTATGATGAGAATCCATCGGGAAAGATAAGAAGGATAATAGATGATAATGCAGCAGAAACTCATGCAATATTAGCCCATTTAATTCCAGACAATGCAGCTGTAATAATCACACCAATAATCCTTTTGTTAATTACCTTTAAAGTAGATATTTACCTAGGATTTTGGATGGTTTTAGTAATAGTTTTATCGGCGTTTACAGTTAGAAAAATGACTGGAAATAAGGAATTTATGAAGCTTTATAATGATTCTCTTGAAAGGCTAAATAGTGAATCAGTTGAATATGTAAGAGGCATGCAGGTTGTAAAGATTTTTAAAGGAACAGTTTATTCCTTTAAGGCCTTTTATGATGCAATAGTAGACTATTCGAAATATGTTTTAGACTATACTTTTTTTTGTAGAAGGTATTTTATACTATTTCAATTAATTTTAAACTTATTTGTAATTTTTGTTGCACCTTTTGGAATAGTCTTACTTAACAAAGGGAGTGTAGATTCTATAGTAATAGCAAAAATCAGATATTATGGAGTAGTATCAGGTATTTTATTTATAAGCTTTACTAAGGTTATGTATGTTGGAATGAACAGTTTTTTAGGAGTTCAAGCAGTAGATAAATTGGAAAATCTATTTGAAGATATGAAGAAAAATAAATTAGACCATGGAAATATAGGTATAATGGATAGTCATAACATAGAATTTAGGGAAGTTAGCTTTAAATATTCAGAATACTATATGCTAAGGGACTTGAGCTTTAAGCTGGACGAAAATAAGACTTATGCCTTAGTAGGAGGGTCTGGTAGTGGAAAGTCTACCATAGCCAAGTTAATTTGAGGCTTTTATAAGGTCAATGAAGGGTCAATTTTAATTGGTGGTAGGTATATATCTTCCTATTCAGAAAAGGCCATAACAGAAAATATAGCCTTTGTATTCCAACATTCTAAATTATTTAAGACCAGTATCTATGAAAATGTGAAAATGGAAAGGGAAAATGCATCCTATGAAGAGGTTATGTATGCCCTTGAAAAAGCTAATTGTCAGGATATATTAGATAAATTTAGCCAGAGGGAAAACACTATAATAGGTTCTAAGGGAGTTTATTTATCAGGAGGAGAAACCCAAAGGATAGCCATAGCAAGGGCAATACTTAAAGATGCTAGTATAATAATTGTAGATGAAGCATCAGCAGCTGCTGATCCAGAAAATGAATATGAAATTCAACAGGCTTTTTCTAATTTGATGGCAAATAAAACTGTAATAATGATAGCCCATAGGTTAAGTTCAATAAGGGATGTAGATGAGATATTGCTTATAGAAAAGGGTCAAATAATAGAAAGAGGAAGAGACCAAGACTTAATGAAAAGAGATACTAGCTATAAAAAGTTTCAAGAACTTTTTGGAAAAGCTAATGATTGGAGGATTTATGAGTACTAAACTTAAGGAAATTTTTCAATTAACGGATAAGGGTGTAAAGGGATTGATAAAGGCATCAGTATCTTCTTTCTTCTTATATGTAGGATATATGTTGCCTTTAGTAGTAGTCTTATACTTTATACAGGGAGTCATTAACTCCTCTGTAGATACAATGGGATTTTATTTACTTATAAGTATATTAGTTGCCATTATAATGACTCTAGTCATATATATAAACTAAAATACCCTATATGCCGAAACTTATAAGGAAAGTAAAAATTTGAGAATTGATATTGCCAATATATTAAAAAACTTGCCCCTATCATATTTTTCGAAACATGATATTTCAGATCTTTCCCAGACTATAATGAAAGATGTGGAGGCAATAGAACACGCTCTAAGTCATGCTATACCTCAGGCTATAGGACTTATATTTTTTCTTGGCTTTACTTTTATTACAATGCTTATAAATAATTTGAAAATGGCAATCTATATTATGGGGCCTATACTGGTAAGTTTTTTGCTGCTTGTATTGAGTAAAAAACTCCAGGTGTATGGGTCAACTAAGTACTATAATCAACTTAGGACTAACTCAGAAAAGTTCCAAGAAGCCATAGAACTTCAACAGGAGATAAAAAGCTATGGTCAGGTTGATAGGATAAAAAAAGACCTCTTAGATGAAATGGAGAAGTCGGAAAAAATTCATATAATATCAGAAGCCTATCAGGCATTTCCTCTCCTTTTATCAACAAGTGTTTTAAAACTTGCTTTTGGACTTACAATTTTATTGGGAACAAGGCTGTATTTAGCTGGGGAGATAAGCCTAATCTTATTCGTAGCTTCTATGATGGGGTCATCAAAGATAATATTTACAGTTGAAGGTCTATATCAAAATATATCTGAAATAATGTATCTAGATTCTAGAATAAGCAGGATAAGGGAACTTAGAAATGCAGAAGTTCAAACAGGTAAATCTAAAGATTTAAAAAAATATAATATAGAACTTAGGGATGTTGTTTTTGGCTACAGTGAAGATAATAGGGTTATAGATGGAGTTTCTTTCACTGCCAGACAAAATGAAGTAACGGCTATAGTAGGTCCATCAGGTTGTGGGAAGACTTCCCTGCTTAGACTTATGTCTAGGTTGTATGACTATGATGATGGAAGTATAATTATAGATGGTGAGGATATTAGAGACATTGATACAGATAGTCTTTTTAATAAGATATCAATAGTCTTTCAAGATGTAATGTTGTTTAATTCATCTATAATGGAAAATATTAGGCTGGGTAATAGAAATGCCAGTGATGAAGAAGTTCTTAGGGCAGCTGAACTTTCCAATTGTAATGAATTTGTAGATAGGCTTCCAGATGGATATGAAACTGTAATTGGAGAAAATGGTGGAAAGTTATCAGGAGGAGAAAGACAGAGGATTTCAATTGCTAGGGCTATTTTAAAAGATGCACCTATAATTCTCTTAGATGAAATTAGTGCCTCCCTAGATGTGGAGAATGAAATGAAGATTCAGGAAAGTTTAAATACCCTGATAAAGAATAAAACGGTAGTTATCATTTCTCACAGGTTAAAGTCCATAGAAAATGCTGATCAAATAGTAGTTATGAATAAGGGTAAAGTAGATGGAGTAGGAAGCCACCAAGAATTATTAAATAAGTCCAGTCTATATAAAAATATGATAGACAAATCAAATATGACAGAAAACTATTTATATTGATATAAAGTTAGTTTTTTAAATAACAAAAAATAGTATAGGACATCCTATACTATTTTTATATCTAGAATATATATTATAAATTCTGAATTTATAGTATAATTATCCTATTAGGAGGGATTATATGAAAATGTTTATGAGTGACAATAATTCAGGAGTACATAGTAGGATTATAGAGAGAATTGCAGAAGAAAATATGGGGCACAATTATTCCTATGGAACAGATAAGACAACAGAGGAAGCAGAGGCACTAATAGGAGAACTTCTAGGAAGTGATGTTAGGGTTTACTTTACAACTACGGGAACTGCCACTAATATAATAGGTTTAAGTGGACTTTTAAGACCCTATGAAGCTGTTGTGGCTTGTGATACAGCCCATATAAATGTAGACGAGTGTGGGGCTTTAGAAAGATTTAGTGGGTCTAAGATATTAACTGTTCCCAATGATAATGGAAAGTTAAATATTGAATATGTTAAGCCTTATTTACTTTCCCTAGGAGACCACCACCAAAGTCAGCCAAAGGTAATTTCCATTTCTCAAACCACTGAAAAGGGAAGCTTGTATTCTCTTGAAGAAATAAGAAAAATCGCAGACTTTGCCCATGAAAATGGAATGTATCTCCATGTAGATGGAGCCAGAATATCCAATGCCATTGTTGCCCTAAATAGTTCCTATAAGGAAATGATTACAGATACTGGAGTTGACTTGTTTTCATTTGGAGGTACAAAAAATGGAATGATGATTGGTGAGGCTATTGTAGTTTTAAATCAAGAAATAGGAGACCACTATGGCTTTATGAGAAAGCAAGGTATGCAGCTGGTGTCTAAGATGAGATTTGTAACTTGTCAATTTATCCCCTATATCAAAGAAAATATATGGTATGAAAATGCTAAAAATTCCAATGAGATGGGAATTTATTTCAGAGATGAGCTTATGAAAATACCAGGAGTTTCCATGGTGGACAAGGTTGAAACCAATATGTTATTTGTAAAAATGCCAAAGGATAAGATAGAAATTTTAGAGTCAAAGTTTGACTTTTATGTAATGGATGAAGATGAAGGCATAATTAGGTTAGTAACTTCTTTTGATACTACAAGGGAAGATATAGATAAGTTTATAAGTGAAATCAAATAAGTTTTAAAGCCAATGGAAGTGAAAATCCCATTGGCTTTTTATTTTACATGAAAACAATGGATATAAGGCTAAAGCTAAGCAAAGTTGAAATTATAGCTAGGGCTTTTCCAGTTAAAGCATATTTATATCTTCTAAAGTTGTAGACTAAGGAAAAAAGTATGGTGTAGAACATAAAAGGCTCTATGCTATTGTATTGGTTAATACTACCAAAGCCTGGAAGTAGTACAAAGGGATAAATCTCAGGACTGGCTTTTATTGCTAAAAAACTTTGACCTAGTGAAACTAAAAATACTATAAGTATGGTTATGGCTAAGGATTCTACAATGACTTTACTTTCAAGTTCATCATGGTCTTTAATACCTGTTTTAAATAAGGTTTTTATTACAAGACCTATAGAATAGAAGACCTAAAAGCCAGATAAAATAAATATAAAGTAAAAGCTTTTTTCAAATAAAATATACATAAAGAATCCCCTTTTAAATTAAAGTTTATTTTTCTTAAAAGTCTTTGCCATAAGTGCTGTTAAAAATAAGAATAAGCCTATATTTAATATATTTAAAATGTTTTGTACTTCACTTGGGAAGAAC
>CAZRYA010000019.1:0-15024 GCA_964604235.1 uncultured Tissierellaceae bacterium
TATAAGGTTTGAAAAACTACCATCATAATTTGCCATAATCCTACTTTGACCAATAGGGTGTAAGCTAGAACAAAAAGCTCCACCGCGTTTACCAGGTCTAGGCTGTCCATCTATCCAGTTAGACTTAAATGCATTATCTGCAAAGTCAGCCAAGTCATCAGAGAAGGTTCTAAAGTTAGAAACTATATAGTCATTAGCCTCTTGGAAGGAAAATTCCTTAGACATATTTCCAATAGGGGCAAACAAGTCATAAAAAGGAAGCCCATTTTGGTGGCCTAAAATTTTAGCTTTTTGTTTAAAATACTTGTGGAAGATTGGTAAAAATTCCACCATAGCAGCTAGCATAGAATCTAATGTTTCTTTTTCCATCCTAGAATCAAGTAAGGTCTCTTCTAGAGGATTTGCATATCCACGAGTATTATTCATGGTAATAACTTCTCCCTTTATTCCATTTAAAGCAGCTGCAGACGAAGCTGCAATTTTTTCATAAGAAGCAAGCTCGGCATAATAGGCAGTTTTCCTAGTATTAGCATCACCACTGTAGGCAAGATTTCTAGCAGCTGGAAGTGGAATACTTTCTTCTTGTCCATCTAATACTAGATCTACTGTAAGATTAGAAGTAAGGGAATTTTGTAAATCTGTCCATGCATTTGAACCAGTATTTTTAAGACTTCCATAAAGAACTTCCTCTTCTTCAGATAAGATATACTTAGTAGAAGCTTTAAGTTCTTTTAAAACAAATTCATGGTCCATTAAAAGCTTTGAAGACCCTATTATTTCATCTAAATTATCAATATTCTTAATGTATTTTTGGAACTTAACATTAGGCTCAGTTAATTTAACAGCCTTCATCCTAAGTTTTTGATCCTCTCTTGTGGCTTCTCCATTATTGGAATCAACAGATAAGGTAAGTCTTGAATAGGACATTAATTTTGAGTAAATAGTATTTGTTTTAATACTAAAATCAATATAGGCTTCAATAACTCCCCTAGGATCCCCCTTTAAATCATTAGTAGCCCAATTGACAAAATCATCAGTTAATTTATCGGCCAATTTTAAATCATCAGCATATTCTTTGGAATCAAATCCAGTGTATAGTTCATCTAAACTCCAACGCATAAAAACACCCTTTCATATTATATTTATACTTATTATACCATAATGGGTATCTATTATAAGTAAGGAGGAAGAAATATGAATAATAAATATAAAAAACCAAACAAAGAAGAAATAAAAGAGAGGCTAAGTGAGGAAGAATATAGGGTTACTCAAGAAAATGGAACAGAAAGACCATTTTCTAGCTCCTACGATATTCTTTTCAAAGAGGGCATATATGTAGATATAGTTTCAGGAGAACCACTTTTCTCATCTAGGGATAAGTATGATGCAGGGTGTGGTTGGCCTAGTTTTACAAAAGCTATAGGGGATAATATAGTAGAAAATATAGATAGGACCCATGGAATGATTAGAAGTGAAGTAAGAAGTAAATATGGAGACTCCCATTTGGGTCATGTTTTTGATGATGGGCCCTTGGCTAGTGGAGGCCTTAGGTATTGTATAAATGGAGCTTCCTTAAGATTTATAGATAAGGATAAGATGGAAGAAGAAGGCTATGGGGCTTATATAGATTTAATTTAAATAATTTAACAATAAAAAAAGCAGATGAAAACTAGATAGTTTTCATCTGCTTTTTTTTAAAATTTATGCTGATTTAGGCTTGGTAAAAAGCTTTATAGGCCTTATAGGCCATGTAAACATCAGCCTTACTAACAAGTTCATATGGGGCATGCATGCTAAGAACTCCTACTCCGCAGTCCAAAACTTCCATTCCATATTCTGCTAAGATGAAGGCAATAGTTCCTCCACCGCCTTGGTCTACTTTACCCAGTTCTCCAGTTTGCCAATAAACATTATTTTCGTTAAATAAATTTCTTATATAAGCTACAAATTCAGGATTGGCGTCACTTGAGCCACCTTTTCCACGGGAACCAGTGTACTTAACAATAGTAACTCCTTTGTTTATTTGAGATGAATTATTTAATTCATAAGCACTGGCAAATTCAGGGTCATAAATTGCCGCAACATCGGCAGAAAGGGCATAGGAATTTTCTAAAGATCTTTTGCTAATGTAGCTACTAGCTTGTCCATCCATTAGGTAGATAAGATCCATAAGGGAATTTTCCATAAAGGCAGAAGCCATACCAGTATTTCCAGTACTGCCTATTTCTTCCTTGTCAACAAATAAGGCAACAGCTGTCCTAGTTGGGTTTTCTATATTTAAAATTGCCTCTAGAGATGTATAGGCACATACCCTATCATCATGGCCATATCCCATAACCATACTTCTGTCAAGTCCAACATCACGAGATTTTCCAGCAGGGACAACTTCAAATTCTGCTGATACAAAATCTTCTTCAATTAGTCCATATTTTTCATTTAAAATATTTAAAATATTTTCTTTTACCTTATCTTTTCCATCCCCCTTAAGAGGAATACTACCAACTAATAAGTTCAGGCTCTCTCCGTCTACAAATTCACCAGCTTTTTTAGCCATCTGATCCTTGGCTAAATGGGGAAGTATGTCTGTAATATACATTACAGGGTCATTGTCTTCATCACCAATTATTATATCTAATTTTTCTCCTTTAGAGTTAAGAACAAAACCATGTAGTTCTAGTGGACAAGCCAACCATTGGTATTTTTTAATGCCACCATAATAATGGGTTTTTAAATAGGCCATTTCAGAATTCTCGTAAAGTGGAACTTGTTTTAAGTCCAGTCTTGGAGAATCTAAATGAGAGCCAATTATATTTAAGCCATCAACTATAGGATCTGTCCCTATTACATATAAGACAAGTCCTTTGTCCCTATTAATTTTATATACCTTATCTCCAGGATTTAATTTACTCTTAGATTTAAGCAGGTCATTTAAGTCTTTAAAACCATTTGCTTCAGCCCGTCTAAGGATTTCTCTAACGGCCCATCTTTCCGTTTTACTAGCATCTAAAAACTTTTTGTAGTCATTATTTAAATCAAATATTTGGTCCTTAGTTTGATCATCTACATGGTTCCAAACATTTTTCACTTCATACTTTAAATCTTTTGAACTCATAAAAAAACCTCCTTATTATTATATAAATATAAGGATATTATACCATATTAAAATTTTAAGAATAAAAAAACTACTAAATAAGTTAGTAGTTTAAAACTCATATATTTCTCTGGTTCCCTCTATGACTTCTGTAAGAGATTTTGCAATAACATTTAAAGCTCCATCTATGTCTCTGTCTTCGATTGACCTATAAAGCATAGTGGTAGAGTAGACAAGAGACTCCTTACCATATTTACTTCCAAACCTATCCCAAAGGCTAAGAATTGGAGTCTTAAAGGAGTAGTATATTAAAGGAAGTATTGTATTGCCACTAATAACTGCCAGTTCATGGTAGAAGTTAAAACTAGAAAGGCTGACATCTTCCAAATTTTCGCTGGCTTCTAAAATATTTAAGTGAGATTTAAGAGACTTTAAACCAGTAGCATCAAACTTATTTAGGAATAACCTTACAGCAAATTGGTCTAAGACTATTTTAAATTCAAGTAGGGACCTAACTTCAGATTTTTTTAACTGACCACCATTATATTTCATTATAGATAGGAGAGTTTCCATAGTCCCATTTCTCCTATAATCAGCTACATATGTACCCATTCGAGGTTTTACTTCTAAAAAGCCCTTGGCTTCCATTTCTTTAATACCTGAATTTATAACAGAACGGCTTACTTCCATGGTTTCTGCAAGTTCTCTTTCAGAAGGAAGCTTTTCACCAATTTCTAATTTACCGGATAGTATCATATCTTCAACCCTATCAACAAATAAGTCTTTAAGGGAAGGGATAGAAAGTTTATCAAAAGACATAATTTCCTCCTTTCATTTTTTGGATTAACCAAATTTAACATAATTCCATTATACGGCTAGGACTGAAAACTTGCAATATTAGAAAAACTAAAGATACTTATATCTTATATAGGTAAAACTAATTGGTGTAAAAGTCAGAATAATGATAAAATAATATCAAGACTGGTTGTACCAGAAATTCATCTATAATTAAAAGAGAATTAAATAAAAATAGGAGGGGTAAGATGGAAAAATTTAGGGTTATTGAAATTAAAGAAGGAATTTTTGAAGAGAATGACCGTAATGCCAATAAGCTAAGACAAGACCTAAAAGAAAAAGGTGTGTTTTTATTTAACTTAATGAGTTCTCCAGGCTCAGGAAAGACAACTACTTTAGTTAGGACAATTGAAATGTTAAAGGACAAGCTTAATATAGCTGTTATGGAAGCAGACATAGACTCAGATGTTGACGCTCAAACAATAGCTAGTACAGGAACTAGGGTAATACAATTACATACAGGCGGAATGTGCCATTTAGATGCAGATATGACAAGACAAGGAGTAGAGGCTATGGGGGTAGATGATATAGATTTAGCCATACTTGAAAATGTAGGTAACTTAGTTTGCCCTGCAGAATTTGACACTGGTGCTGCCAAAAATGTAATGATTTTAAGTGTACCAGAGGGAGATGATAAGCCCTTAAAGTATCCATTAATTTTTTCAGTTGTAGATGTGGTTTTAGTCAATAAGATTGATGCAATGGATTTCTTTGATTTTGATATGGATTTACTTAAGGAGAGAGTAAAAAAGATAAACCCAAATGCTAAAATAATACCTATTTCTGCCAAGACAGGAGAGGGTATGGAAGAGTGGACTAGATGGCTAGAAGAACAAGTAGCAGAATGGAAAAACTAATATAAAATCTAGAGAGGGGTAAAAGTTATGGTAGACAATAAACCTGTAAAGATGAAAGTTTTGGAATTTGCAAATAGGGTTAGTGGCAAGAAGATTGGGAAAAAGGGTGAAATTTTGCCAGAAGATCCAGAGTACAGAATACTTGCACCAATTATGAGTGAAGAAATGGCTGAAGTGGCCCTTAGGTTAGAGATGCGTAAGCCAAAAAGCTCAGATGATGTTGCTGGAGAAATAGATTTTATGACTAAGGAAGAAGTTAACAAACACCTTCAGGAATTAGCTAGGGTAGGGGTTTGTTTTTGGAATGTAATAGATGGAAAAGATATGTATTGGTTTGAAACATGGGTTCCAGGAATAATGGAAATGGTAGTAAATAACTTAGAGCTAGTGAGAGAAAATCCAGAATTAGCTGTTGCCTTTGACGATTATGGTAAGGTTAGAGGACAAATGACAGTTGGCAACTTTCCTGTAGGTGCAGGCCTAATGCGTGTAATACCAATAGAAAGTGCCCTTGATGGAAACTCTAAGACAGTTACTTATGAAGAGATATCTAAATACTTTTACCAACATGATAAATTTTCTGTATCAGACTGTGCCTGTCGTACAGTAAGAGAGTCTATGGGAGAAGGCTGTGGTCATTTAAAAGAGGACATGTGTATCCAAATGGGCCACGCAGCTGAGTACTATATAAGGACAGGAAGAGGTCGTGAAATAACAAGAGAAGAGGCCTTTGAAATTATCCATAGGGCTGAGGAAAATGGTCTTATGCATCAAATTCCAAACCTAGATGGAACAGGGGAAACTCATGCAATATGTAACTGTTGTGGATGTTCTTGCCTATCACTTAGGAGTGCAGGTATGTTCTACAATGCAGACATGGTTAGGTCTAATTATGTTGCTAAGGTTGATAAGAGCAAGTGTGTAGCCTGTGGAGAGTGTGTTGAAAACTGTCCAGTAAATGCCCTTAGGTTGGGACAAAAGATAGAGTCTAAGACATCTTATATAGATAATCTAGATAGGGATGAAACACCTAGGAACACTGAATGGGGGCCAGAAAGATGGAATCCAGACTACAGGACTAATAGGAAGAATGTAGTAGACAGTGGAACTAGCCCATGTAAAACAGCCTGTCCAGCCCATATAGGTATTCAGGGTTATATTCAATTGGCAGCAGAAGGCAAGTATACAGAGGCCCTAGAACTTATTAAGAAAAATAATCCATTTCCAGCCATTTGTGGTAGGATTTGCCCAAGATCTTGTGAAACTGCCTGTACTAGGGCGGGACTGGATGAACCAATAGCTATCGATGATATTAAAAAATTTATAGCAGAACAAGATTTACATGAAGACCATAGATTTGTCCCTAAAAAGAGACATGAATATGGAAATAAAATCGCAGTAATTGGAGCAGGACCAGCTGGACTATCTTGTGCTTTTTATTTAGCCATAGATGGATATGATGTAACTGTATTTGAAAAAGAACATTCACCAGGTGGAATGCTTAGATTTGGACTTCCAGCATTTAGGTTGGAAAAAGATGTAATTGGTGCTGAGATAGATATAATAGAAGAACTTGGTGTTAAGTTTAAAACAGGTGTAGAAGTAGGCAAGGATATAAGTTTAGATCAACTTAGAGCTGAAGGATATGAGGCTTTTTATCTAGGAATAGGTGCTCAATCTGCAAGAAAACTTAATATTGAAGGAGAAGAAGCAGATGGAGTAATAGGTGGAATTGACTTTTTAAGAAAAGTAAACCTAGGAGAAGATATGAATTTAACTGGTAAGACCATAGTTATAGGTGGAGGAAACGTTGCAATTGACGTTGCTCGAACATCTACTAGGGTAGGATCAGAAACTACAAATATGTTCTGCTTAGAAAGTAGGGAAGAAATGCCAGCTCTAGATGAAGAAATTCATGAGGCAGAAGAAGAAAATATAATAATAAATAATTCTTGGGGACCTAAGAGGGTTCTTGTAGAAAATGGAAAGGTAGTAGGAGTAGAGTTTAAAAAATGCCTATCTGTATTTGATGAAAACAGAAGATTTAGTCCTAAGTTTGATGAAGAGGACATTTTAGTAGTAGAAGCTGATAATGTTTTAATATCAGTTGGTCAGGCCATAGATTGGGGTAACTTATTAGATGGTACAGATGTTAAGTTAAATCCAAATAACACTGTAATTGCAGATTCTTTCACTTTCCAAACAGATGAAAAAGATATATTTGTTGGAGGAGATGCATACACAGGTCCTAGGTTTGCAATAGATGCTATAGCCCAAGGTAAAGAAGGGGCAATTTCTATCCATAGGTTTGTTCAACCAGGACAAAGTTTAGTTAATGGTAGGGATAGGAAGGTATATGTTGAGCTTAACAAGGATGGAGTATTATTTGATGGATTTGATTCCATGCCAAGACAAAGACCAACTTATGAAACAGAAATAGAGACAAAAGAATTATTCAGGGATAGGAGAGGTACTCTGACAGAAGCACAGATGAAGGAAGAGGCAGATAGATGTCTAGGCTGTGGAGTTACAATAGTAGATGAGTTTATGTGTGTAGGTTGTGGCCAATGTACAACTAAGTGTAAGTTTGGTGCAATTTCTTTAGAGAGAGTTTATGACAAGCACAACTATGCTTATGAAGATTTAAAACCACAAATAATAAAGCAGGCTTTAAAACGTAAGGTTAAAATCCAAGCTAAAAAAGTTAAAGATGCTTTTGTAAAATAATGAGGTGGAAAGATGCATGAATTAGGGATAATGTATCATGTAGTTAGGACTGTATTAAATGTAGCTAAGGAAAATAATATTCAAAAGGTTGATACTTTAGTTTTACAGATAGGAGAATTGGCCAGTGTGGTACCTCATTTTATAGAATCCTGTTATCCAGTAGCTGTAGATGGGACTATACTAGAAGATACAGAGTTGAAAATAGAAATAATTCCAGGAAATGCAAGATGTAGAGAATGTGGGACTATATACAATTTTTTGGAGAACAAGGACAAATGTCCAGCTTGTAGTGGAGATACATGGGAAATATTAAGTGGTAAAGAATTTAATATAAAAGAAATAGTTGCTTATTAAAATATATAAAAAATAAAATAAACAATTAGGAGGCATATATATGTTTTTCTTTGAAGCAGTTCCTTGGTATTCTTGGTTGATGTTGGGGGGAGTGATAATTGCCCTAATAGTATTAAATCAAATTACGCGTTCAAATAAGTGGGCAGCAATAGGATGTTTCATAGTCTTACCTTTAGTTTTAACTATTTTTGTATGGCCTAAGACAGCAGGGGCTGGGTCTAGTACAGGAACCTGGTTCCATTGGGTTAAGGTTTATTCAGCCTTAGCAGGCTGTTTAGGGTTTTTGGCAATTAGGATGATTCCATCAGTGGAAAATAGTAAGTTTAAAAATATATTTCCAGCAGCGATTTTAATAATAAATATACTAGAAGCCTGTATGAGGGACTTTCAAGTTTATAGTCTAAATGGTATAGTAGATGGGGTTATGATGATTGGAGGCCCTTGGAATATAATGAATGGAATTGCAGGTTTAATAAATGCAATTACTATAACAGGCTTTGTAGGCATATATGTAAGCAAAGACAAGAAGGATTTAATGTGGCCAGATATGTTATGGTTTTGGATTATAGCCTATGATATTTGGAACATAGCCTATGTCTACAACTGTGTATCAGATCATTCATTTTATGCAGGCCTTGGTTTAGTATTGGCGCCTACAATAGTTGCCTTTTTCATAAAGAAGGGAAGTTGGTTACAGCATAGGGCCCATACTCTGGCTTTTTGGATGATGTTTACTATGGCATTTCCAAATTTTGTAGACCATAGTAGGTTTGCAGTAGAGTCATCCCATAATACAAGCGCCCTATTTGTATTAAGTGCAGCTGCCCTAGCATTTAATATAGGAGTTCTAGTATACTATATTTATAGGGTGAAAAAATACAAGATAAATCCATTTAAAGAAGATGTTTACAAGGATTTAAAGGCCTATAAGGAAGTAGCAAAACAGCCCTAAGTTAAATTAATATATAGATTAGAAAGACCAGGAGGATAACATATCTTCCTGGTCTTTCTAATTGTAAAAAACTATTTTTCTAGTACTTTTATTGAAATTTCAACTGCAAAATTGTCATAGCCACTGGTGGCTAGTTCGTCAATGACAATATCTTCAAAGAAATAGCCTTCAGTTTTAATATTATTTACTACTGCAAAATTAATCATATTTTCATAGGACTCATTGATGTTTGAGTAGCCAGTTAAGTGGTAGGAGGTTAGGTAACTTCCTTTTACTTTTTTATAGATTTTTTCATCAGGCTTAGGGTCCAAGATCTTAGTGTAAAAGTAAGCTAAGAAACCATATGGGCCATGGGATGTTGAATTGGAGTAGTTGATTTGCCCAATAGAGGGAGGCATAAAGCCCCTACTGCCTATGTAGTCTTGAATATGCTCGGCTAAAGCTTTAAAAACTAAGTTTTCATCCCCATTATCTTTTACTAAGCTTATGAAGAGATACTCTTCTTCCAAATCTATTATATCTATTGACTGGTGCTTAATAAACTTAGCTGATTCTGTAAGAGATTTTTTCTTTTCAATAAAGCTTTTCATTTCTTTAAGTTTTAGAATCTGTTTATCAATGTCTAAATCCAGCTTATTTAATATATTTATTAGCTTGCTAGGATTTTTTTCTGACATATAGTCTTTTATCTCATTTAAAGGCATGCCTAATTCTTTTAGGACATATATGACATAAAATGGTTCTATTTGAAATATAGAGTAGTACCTGTATTTATTATCTAATTTAAGTTGTGGAGAGAAAATTCCTATCTTATCATAGTAAAATAAAGTGTCCTTAGACACACCAAGTATTTTAGAAAATTCTCCTGTAGTAAAGTAATTTTTCAAGTCCATAATATTCCTCCTTGACTATGGAGTTAGTCCATAGTTTATTATATATAATGTTAAAAAAGAAAACAACAGGAGGATACAATGGAAAGTTCATTAAATAAAAAGTTTGACTTTAAATCACTTTTGAAATTTGCAATGCCTACAATTATGATGATAGGGTTTTCATCACTGTATACAATAGTAGATGCCTATTTTGTATCAAAATATGTTGGAACCCTAGCCCTTTCAGCTATAAATATAGTTTATCCAATCTATAATATTATATATGGAATAGGTTTCATGTTTGCAGCAGGAGGAAGTGCAATAGTTGCTAAAAAATTGGGAGAAAATAAGAGAGATGAGGCTAGGGAAAGTTTCTATATGGTTTTAAGCTTTACTTTTATTTTAGGTATAGTACTAATGCTAGTAACAATTCTATTTTTAAATAAGATTTTAGTATTTTTAGGTGCTATAGATTCAAATTATGACCTATGCCTAGATTATAGTAGGACATTTTTATATTTTACACCATTTATAATTATACAAATGATATTTCAAACCTTTTTTATAACAGAAGGAAAACCTAAGTTAGGTTTAATCTTGACAAGCTTTGGTGGACTTCTGAATATAGCTTTGGACTATATTTTTATGGGGATTTTTGATATGGGAATAAGAGGAGCATCCCTTGCAACAGGACTAGGTCTAGCCATACCGGCCATATTAGGCTTAACTTATTTTATATTTAATAATAAGGCCATACTTAAATTAAAGAAGTCAAAATGGAATAGGGCCATACTAGCAGATGCCAGCTTAAATGGATCATCTGAAATGGTAAGTAGCACAGCCATTGCAGTGGTGACCTTCTTATATAACATTATACTTATGAAGTATCTAGGAGAAGAAGGAGTTGCAACAATAAGCATTATGCTCTATGCCCAGTATTTTTTAAATGCTATATTTATTGGATTTTCAATGGGAGTTGCTCCTGTAATTAGCTATAAGTATGGAAATCAAGACCTAGACCAACTAAAGAAAATAATTGGCTACTGCTTTAAATTTATGGTAATAAGCTCAGTATTGTCTTATATAGGAGCAGTTTTATTGTCCCCCCTAATAGTAAGGTCATTTGCAGAAGCTAATCAGGCAGTATATGATTTAGCTATAGAAAAATTTCATATATTTAATATAAGTATTATTTTTGCCGGTGTAAATATTTTTTCATCAGCTATGTTTACTGCTTTTTCCAATGGAAAAGTTTCTGCCATAATATCCTTTTTAAGGACCTTTGTCTTTATAAGTTTTGGTATAATTGGTTTGACACATGTATTTGGAATTGATGGGATATGGTGGGCTATAACTCTGGCAGAGATACTTTCTCTAATAGTCAGTATCTATTATATATTTTCATATAGGGAATACTATCATTATTAAAAAAAACTAGCTATATTTATATAGCTAGTTTTTCTTTGAAATCTATCCTAAAAGAGAATAGTCTTCAACATCCCAAATTTCATCTACAAGACCTTCATAAAATTCAGGGTCATGGGATATTAATAGGATACTTCCCTTATAGGCCTTCAGGGCGCGCTTTAGTTCATCCTTAGCTTCCACATCTAAATGGTTAGTAGGCTCATCTAGAAGTAGGATGTTAGATTCACGATTAATTAGTTTACAAAGCCTAACCTTAGCCTGTTCTCCACCAGATAGAACTACAACTTTAGACTCAATATGATCTGTAGTAAGGCCACACTTAGCAAGGGCTGCCCTTACTTCATATTGGGTAAGAACAGGGAATTCATTCCAAATTTCTTCAATACAAGTGTTATTATTATAGTCTTTTATCTCTTGTTCAAAATAGCCTATTTCCAAGTGCTCACCTAGTTCTATATTGCCTGAAATAGCTGGAATAAGTCCCAAAATACTCCTAAGAAAAGTTGTTTTACCAAGTCCATTTGCCCCAACCAAGGCTATTTTTTTATTTCTCTCCATATTTAAGTTAATAGGTTTTGATAGGGGCTTGTCATATCCAATCACTAAGTCATTTGTTTTAAATATGAATTTACCAGGAGTCCTACCTTCTTTAAAGTTAAAAGTTGGTTTTGGCTTTTCTCTTTTCAACTCAATTAGGTCCATTTTGTCCAATTTCTTTTGCCTAGACATGGCCATGTTCCTAGTTGCAACCCTAGCCTTGTTTCTAGCAACGAAATCTTCCAGTTCGGCAATTTCTTGTTGCTGTTTTTTATAGGCAGCCTCAATTTGATCTTTTTTAGACTCATAGAGTTTTTTAAAATCATCATAATCTCCTACATACCTAGCTAGAGTCATATCTTCCACATGGTAAATTAAATTTATTACTGAATTTAAAAAACTTATGTCATGGGATATTAATAAAAATGCATTTTCATACTCTTGAAGATATCTTTGTAGCCAAATAATGTGAGGTTCATCTAAGTAGTTAGTAGGCTCATCTAAAAGTAAAATATCTGGTTTTTCTAAAAGTAATTTAGTTAAAAGTACCTTAGTCCTCTGGCCACCAGAAAGTTCAGAAACTTTTTTATCAAGTCCAATTGCATCAACACCAAGTCCACGAGAAGTCTCATCGATTTTGGCATCTATTATATAGAAGTCATTATGGTCTAGGATATCTTGGATAGTACCAACCTCTTCCATTAAGAAATTCATCTTATCTTCGTCAGCATCTCCCATTTCTAAATACATATTTTGCATTTCTTCTTCTAGGTCAAAAAGGTATTTAAAGGCTCCTCTTAAAACATCACGAATACTATCTTCTTTGTTTAAAGCTGTGTGTTGGTCTAGGTAGCCAACCCTAACTCTTTTGGCCCACTCAATATTACCTTGGTCAGGCTCAAGTTTACCAGTTATTATATTCATAAAAGAAGACTTACCCTCTCCGTTGGCTCCAACTAGTCCAACGTGCTCTCCCTTTAAAAGTCTAAAGGAAACATCTTTTAAAATTTCACGACTACCATAGCTATGGTTTAAGTCTGTAACAGTTAATATACTCATTATCTATCTTCCTTCCTATATTACTTACTTGATTATATAAAATTATATATCCTAAGTCTATAATATGTTTGTAATTTAAAAAATATATTAGGGGTATAGGATAATTTAAGAGGTGATATCAATGGAAATTTTAAAGGTTATATTTCATGTAGATGAAATGGACAAGTGGGACTTAACTATTGGAAATGTCAAGAATTTTGTGTTGGCTAGGCCAGATGCCAATGTTGAAGTTTTGGCCAATGGAGAGGCTGTTAAGGCCTATTCTTTAAATGGGACCCATATAGACGAATTGGAAGACTTGATCAAGTTAGGTGTAGAATTTTACGCCTGCAACAATGCTCTAAATCTATTTAGAATAAACTTAGGAGAAATTTCTAGTCAAATAGGTGTAGTTCCAGCAGGGGTTGTTTACTTGGCAGAAAAGCAAATGGAGGGCTACGCCTATATAAGACCCTAGTTAGGATTATAAATTAAGCAAGCAGGTATAAAGGACAAGTAATATACAGAACTTAAGCTTTTATTGGTTTAATTATTTGAATAAAACCTATATATGATAGCCTATATATTAAATTTAATTTAATATATTAGCTTGAATCAAGTTAATAGTCCTACAATATTAAGATGATAGGCCCTTTTAATATATTAAATATTCATAATCTGTTAAAAATTGACTTGCAATTTATTTGCATAAGATATATACTTGATAGGTTAAGGATTAAGGAGGAAGAGCGTATTTAATGGAAAAAATGAAATTTGAAGAAATTAATATATCAGAAGAATTAAGACAAGGTATTTCGAAAATGGGATTCGAAGAAATGTCTCCAATTCAGTCTCAAGCTATTCCAATAATATTAGCAGGAAAAGATATTATTGGACAGGCTCAAACTGGAACTGGAAAAACTGCCGCATTTGGAATTCCAATACTAGAAATGGTAGACACAAGTAATAAAAATGTACAGGCCTTGGTACTATGCCCAACTAGGGAATTATCAATACAAGTAGCAGAAGAAATCGGAAAACTAGGAAAGTTTAAGAAGGGTCTTTCTATACTACCAATCTATGGTGGACAACCTATTGATAGACAAATTAAGACACTTAAAAAAGGTGTACAGATTGTAATCGGAACTCCAGGTCGTGTAATGGACCATATGAGGAGAAAGACATTGAAACTAGACAATGTCAATATGATGGTACTAGATGAAGCAGATGAAATGTTTGACATGGGCTTTAGGGAAGATATGGCCTTTGTAATGGATGGATTAAAAGAAGATAGACAAACTATATTCTTTTCAGCAACTATGCCAAAAGAAATAATTAACTTTGCAACAAAATATCAAAACCAACCAGAAATCGTAAAGGTTGTACACAAGGAACTTACAGTTCCAAAAGTAGAGCAAGCTTATTTTGAAGTAAAATCTAATATGAAGACAGAAATTCTATGTAGATTAATGGATATTCATAACCCACAACTTACAGTAGTATTCTGTAATACTAAGAGGAAGGTTGATGAATTAATAGAAGAACTTCAAAATAGGGGTTATTTTGCAGACGGACTTCATGGAGATTTAAAACAAAATCAAAGAGACAACGTAATGGCTAAATTTAGAAAAGGAACTATAGATATTTTAGTTGCAACTGATGTGGCAGCACGTGGAATAGATGTTGATGAAGTTGATATGGTTATTAACTACGATATGCCACAAGATGAAGCATACTATGTTCATAGGATTGGTATAACTGCCAGAGCTGGAAGAGAGGGAAAAGCTTTTAGTTTTGTAGTTGGTCGTGATTTATATAAACTTCGAGATATACAAAGATACACTAAAACTAAAATTGAAAGACAAGATATTCCTACACTAAAGGATATTGAAAGTAACTACACAACTAATGTTATAGAGAAAATAAAGGCTGAAATAGAAAAAGGTGACTTAGGCAAGTATGAAAAAATTGTAGAGACAATGATGACAGAAGACTACACTTCCTTTAATATTGCAGCAGCCCTTTTGAAATTCCATATGAGTAGTGACAAGCTAAATGGCCATAAGGAGATTGAGAATGTCGACACTCCAGGTAGTGGAAGAAATAGGGATAGAAACAGAGATAGGGATAGAAAACCTGCTAAAAGAGACAACCTAAGAGGAGATAAGGCTAGACTATATATGAATATAGGTACCAGAAAAGGCGCTAGTCAAAGACATATTTTAGCTGGAATTATCGAGTACACAAATATAGACAAGAACAATGTTGGAAATATAGATGTATATGACAAGTTTTCCTTTATAGAAGTTCCAA
>CAZRYA010000020.1:0-7272 GCA_964604235.1 uncultured Tissierellaceae bacterium
AAGGTCAGCGTTATGGTAACTATAAAACCTAAAATTGTAGGAATACCCCACTCTAAAATATTAAAATAATTTCCTGGTAAAGCTAGCCTTAGACTAGTAGACCCTATATTACTTGCATTATAGACAAATGGAACTGCTATTATTAATGAAAATACTATTAATCCAGTTTGTATAAGGTCTGTATAAGTTACTGCTGTTAGACCTCCTATAGATGTGTAAATAGTTACTACTGCTGCTGATAGAAGAATTGTAAAGGCAAGGTCCCATCCAGTAAACATACTGATTAAACTTCTTGCTGCCACTAATTGTCCTGCATTGTAGGCTATATTGGCAAGTATTGTGGTTATTATAGACATTATCCTACATTTACTATCATACCTATCTTCTATTAGGTCTGAGTAGGTTATGTGGTTAAATTTATCTCCAGCTTCTTTTATTATTGGAGTAAAAAATAAGCCAAATACTGCAAAGCCTATACACATAGACCCTATATACCATACTGCTGTTATTCCCATCTGGTAGGCATTATCTGCTGTACCTATTATTGCTGCTCCACCTATCCATGAAGATAGCCATAAACTCATCATAGATATGGTTCCCATACCCTTTCCACCTAAATAAAAATCTTCCATTGTATTTTGATCTCTACTCGAATATATCCCTAAACCTAACATCAGTACAAAATATGTTAATACTATAGCTATATCTAAGGTGTTCATTTTATCCCTCCATTGTTTTAAAAGAAAGAGTCTACATAATGTAGACTCTAATATTACTTCCTAACGCCGTTTACGATACTTAGTTTGTCATATTGTCCCTTAAAGTATAGGTCAATATTCTCAGCTGATCTCTTTTGAATTTCATACTGGGACCTAGTTGAATAATAGGCTATATGGGGAGTTAATATAACATTATCTCTACCTATTAGCTTTGTATTATCCAAGTCTGGATCTTCTGCTTCAAGTACATCTAGGGCTACGCCTCTTATTAGATTATTATCTAAGGCATAAACTAAGTCTTCTTCAACTATTATTGCTCCTCGGCCTGCATTTACTATATATGGTTGTTTTTTCATTTTTTCATACTTTTCTTTGGAGAAATATCCCCTTGTTTCTTCTGTTAGTGGTGAGTGGATAGAAATTATATCTGATTCACTTAGTAGGGTATCATTATCTACTATCTCAACACCTAATTCTTTAGCCTGGTCAAGATTTGCATAAGGGTCTGATGCAATTACCTTCATACCAAAAGCTTGTGCTCTCTTAGCTACGTCTTTTGCTATTGCACCAAATCCAAATAGTCCTAGAGTTTGATCTCCCAGTCTGGCAATGTCTGTGTATAGATCATATCTCCACTCTTTATCTTCTTGAACAGATTTGTTAAATTGTAAAATCCTTCTGTTTAATCCAAGTATAGTTGCCATAGTATGGTCAGCTACTTCCGGATTACAGTAACCTGGGTTATTTAGTACCGCTATACCTAAGTCCTTAGCAGCCTCTACATCTACTGAATTATATCCTATAGACGCTTGAGAAATTACTCTTAATTTAGGTAGGGCTTCCATTACCCTTCTTGTAAAAGGCTCATAGGCTGAAATAACAGCATCTACATCCTTTAAATTTTCTATTAAGTCTTCTTCCGTTGGGCAGTGCTTTATTTCAAATTCTGCTCCTTCTGGAATAAACTCTCTTTCTATATCTGCTTCATCTTGTGGGTGAGTTAATATTATTTTCATGGGTTCACTCCTATTCTTTTACTATCATTAAAGCATCTGCTATGGCTAGTCCCTTAGATTCTTCATATAAGAAAACAGGATTTATGTCTAGCTCAGCAACACTATCTTTATTCTCAGCTGCAAACTCTGATATCTTAACCAATAAATCCGTTAATTCGTCTAAGTCTGCTTCCTTGCTTCCCCTATATCCCTTTAATAAAGTGTATCCCTTTAAAGATTCTATCATTTTATAGGCCTCTGCCTTATTAAATGGGGCAGGATATAGTGAAACATCCTTAAATATTTCTACAAAAACTCCACCTAGACCACAAAGTACCATTGGTCCATAAGTAGGGTCATTGTTAATTCCTACAATTACTTCAATACCCTTATCCAACATTTCTTGAATAAGTATTCCATTTATTTTAGCACCCTTAGCCTTAGTTTCTGCATTGTAGATTATTTCTTCATAGGCAGCCTTTACTTCTTCATTAGAATTTATGTTTAACTTAACTCCACCTATATCTGACTTATGTGGGATATCGTCAGATTCAATCTTCATAACAAGTGGGAATCCATTCTCTTCTGCAAAAGCTATTGCTTCATCTACAGATGTTACTACCTTAGCTTTAGGTACTGAAATTCCATAATCTCCTAGGATTTCCTTACTCTTATTTTCGGATAAGAAAACTCTTTCATAGTCTTTAGCTTCTGGTAGGGCTAATTCTAAAGTTCTCTCTTCATAATTATAGTCTATAAATTCCTTATACTTCTTCATTACACTCATTCCATAAGATGATGTTGGAAGTATTGGAACTCCTAAATCTGCTAATTTGTTCATATACTCTGGATTTCTAGTATTCTCCATAAATGGCATCATAACTAGAGGAATATGACCAATCTTATTTACAACTTTTTCTATACCTTCAGTCATATACTTTATACAAGGATCAACTACATCTAATAACAGGGTATAACCTAATATGATCATATCCACATTTTCGTCCCCTATAACAAGCTCAATGGCACTAGCAAATTTATCACTATCATAAGATATACTAGCTGTCATGTCCAATGGATTATTTGGAGTTGCATAATAAGGCAATAATTCCTTTAGACCCTTTAGAGTTTTGTCTTCAAACTTAGGAAACTCTATTCCATATTCTTCGGCTAAGTCTGCCGTTATGATAGTCTCTCCACCAGATACACTCATAGCTGAGAAGTTAGTTCCACTTGGTTCTTTCTTGAGAGTTGAAAGTAGGTAGGACATGGACATTAACTCTTCCATATCATCTACTCTAATTACACCAAACTTTTTAAATATAGCATCATAAGCCTTGTCTGAACCTGATAGACTTCCTGTATGAGATGCAGATATTTGAGAACCTTTTTCAGATTTTCCAGTCTTTAATATAACTACTGGTTTCTTTATTTTAGCCGATTTACTTAGGGCTCTTATAAACACTTCTGGTTTAGATACTCCTTCTAAATAAACTGCAACTACTTTTGTATTTTCATCTTCTACTAAGTATTCTATATACTCTTCAACTTTTAAACCTGCAGCATTACCTGCTGAAATTACATAAGAAAATTTACCCTTAGGACTGTCCATCATAGACAAGCACAACTGTCCACTTTGAGATATTAGCCCTATACTTCCTTTTCTATCTCTTTTTTCTGCCACAAAAGCAAAGCTATAAATATCATCATGATAGTTTATAAATCCACCACAATTTGGCCCTAAAAGTGATATACCAAGTTCATTACATAAGTTCACTAGCTTGTCTTCTTCTAACCTATCTTCTTCAAGGCCTGTTTCAGAATATCCACTTGCATATATTACTGCTCCTGTACATCCTTTTGCAGCAGCATCTCTAAGTAATCCTTCTACTGTCTCCTTAGGTGTACAAATAACTATTAGGTCACACTTATCTTTTATTTCACCAATAGACTTATATGCTTTTCTTCCAAAAATAGTATCTCTATTGGGATTTACAAAGGATTACTAAAATCCATTATATTCTTACAAGTATCTCCTCCAAAAGAGCTTTCTCTTTCGCTGGCACCTACAATTATAACTTTTTTAGGTCTTAATAAATTTTCTACTTTCATCCTTTTCCTCCTATTGTTGCACTAGGTCATATCCTTGTAAATAACTTTCTGTATTCTTGTCATTTACTATGCCCTTATCTGCAAAGAATCTATTGATTCCATTTAAGAATTCATCTTTTCCAAATAGGTCTGTTGATTTTATCATTGCTCCTAAGACTATTACATTGGCTCCCTTAGGGTTTTGTAATTTAATAGCAATTTCATTTGCATCTATCTTGGCAACATTTACATCATTCCTATATTCTATATCAGAAACCATTGAAGAGTTTACTATAATAGTTCCACCTGGTTTCATTTGTCCTTGGTATTTTTCAATTGCTGATTTACTAAATGCAACTAATATATCTATTTCTTTAACAAAAGGACTTGCTATATCATCATCACTGATTTTAATATTACAGTCAACAGCTCCCCCTCTCATCTCTGCTCCATAAGAAGGCATCCATGTAACTTTCTTTCCTTCGTCCATGGCTATCTTAGCTATTATTAGTCCTGTTGATAGCACTCCTTGTCCACCTAAACCTGCAGCTACGATTTGTTTCATTAGATCCTCTCTCCCTTCTTAATGAACTCTCCTACTGGGAATACTGGGAATACCTCTTCGTCTATCCTCTTAAGAGCTTGTATAGGTTCCATTCTCCAGTTAGTTGGACATGGGGAAACTATTTCAACAAAAGAATATCCACCATTTCTCATCTGTGTTTCAAAAGCTTCTTTAATATATTTCTTAGTTCTAGATATATTAGCTGGGCTATTCACACTACCTCTTGCTAAATATCCAATATCTAAAGTATTTAACATATTTACTATATTAACTGGATTACCAGTTTTTTCAGGATCTCTACCATAAACACTAGACTTAGTAACTTGACCTTCTAAGCTAGTTGGTGCCATTTGACCACCTGTCATTCCAAATACTCCATTGTTAATGAAAATTCCAGTTGTATTCTCATTTCTTATAGCAACATGGATAGTTTCAGCCATACCTATTGATAGGGCATCTCCATCTCCTTGGTAGCTAAATACTGGGTTTTCTGGTCTTGCTCTTTTTACTCCTGTTGCAACTGCTGGAGCTCTACCATGCATTGCTTGAATCGTATCTATTCCCAGTGTATCTATTTGTAAACATGCACATCCTACAGCCAATGAACATATTACTGTATCTTCTATTCCTAATTCTTCAAATACTTCTGCTAATAATCTATTTACTATACCATGGCCACAACCAGGGCAAAATTTATTTGGTTCTGATAATGTTTCAGGTACTCTCTTTAACATTTTTTGTGCACCTCCTGTGCTTCTCCACTTAATATAGCCTTACACTTGTCTACTATTTGTTCAACTTCTGGAACTAGGCTTCCTGTTGATAAAGTATATATTGGATATCTCATATTACTTGCTATTGCAACATCTTCTGTCATTTGTCCTAGGGCACTCATTTCAACTGTCATATAACCCTTTAAATTTTCAGAAGGATTTTCAAAGGCCTTCTTAGGATATGGCCATAGGCTTATAGGTCTTATAAGTCCAATTTCAATTCCTTGCTCTTTTCCCAACTTAATAGCTTCCTTACAAATACGAGAGCTTGTTCCATAGGATACTAAAACTACATCTGCTCCTTCTGTATTTAAGCTTTCCCACATTTGTTCATTTTCTTCTATTTGGTCATACTTAGACTTTAAATATTCATCATATTTATCATATCCACCTGCATAGTAAGACTTACTTGTAACCCTTCTCCAAGCTTTTCCCCCTTTTCCTTTTAATCCCCATTCGTGTTTATCTGCATCATATTCCCTCATCTCTGGAAGCTCTACTGGCTCCATCATTTGAGCTAAGGCTCCATCTGCTAAAACTATTACTGGATTCATATAGGCCTCAGCCTTGTCAAATGCAGTAACCATAAGGTCTGCCATTTCTTGAACAGTTCCTGGTGCTAGTACCATATGTCTGTAGTCTCCGTGACCACCATTTTTAGTTGTTTGCCAATAGTCAGCTTGGGCTTGGAAAATATCTCCTAGTCCACTGCCATATCTTTGAACGTTTACTATTACAGCTGGTAGTTCTGCTGATGCTATATAAGAAATTCCCTCTTGTTTCAGTGCAAATCCTGGTCCTGAAGTAGTTGTAAGTGACCTAACTCCAGTTGCTGCTGCCCCATATACCATTGATATGGCTGAGATTTCTGATTCCGATTGAACGAAAGCCCCACCTACCTCTTCCATTCTCCATGATAAGTACTCTAATATTTCTGTCTGAGGTGTTATAGGATAGCCTGCAAAAAATCTTGATCCTGCTCTTATAGCTCCTTCTGCCAAAGCCTCAGTTCCTTTTAAAAATTCTTTTCCCACTAATCTCTCCTCCTATCTAATTTCAAACACATAGTCTGGACACACTAAATAACAAGCTCCACAACCTATACATTTTTCTAAATCAACTTTAACTGGCTCATAACCTTTTGCATTTGTATGATGGTCTACTGATATTGCACCTTTTGGACATGCATTCATACAATATCTACATCCCTTACACCTATCTTGATTTGTATATGCCTTAGCATTTGACATGTTCTCTCCTCCTATTCTATTGGGTTCAACTTTGATTTTTTATCATAATGAACTACTCCTAGAGTAGCTATTAATCCAACTACACACATTCCAGCCAAGAAGATAAACATATATGTATATCCTTGGTCCCCATATTTATCAATCCATGTACCAAAAAGTGGATTTAAAACTGAATCTGGTAAAAATCCTATTATTGTAGTAATTCCTACAGTAGTTCCTGCAACCCTTCTTGGGATTCCTGCTTCTTCCACTGTTGACCAGAATATTCCCTTCATTATTGCTGTAAAGAATCCTACGATTAATATTAGGGCTATTACTAGGTTTACACTGGCTGGTATAAACAAGAAGCTAGCTAGTAGTATACCTACGATTGGGAATAATACTATTAAAACCTTAGATGTAGACTTAGCTTTGTTTGCCATAATTCCACCTACTGGGCCACCTATTAACCTAAGCCCATAAGTTCTAAAAATAGCTAGGAATCCTGAAAAAGTTACTGCTAAACCTAAAACGCTTGTACTATATGGCATTAGGAAAGTTTGACCTACATATAAGCCATAAGCACAGAAAATTACTATTGATACTACCCAAACTTGTGGTAGTTTTAAAACATAAAGTATGTCTTTTACACTAATTTTACTATCTTCTGATTTTTTTCCTTCGCTTTCCTCTAAGTGTTCATCATAGAAGAAATAAGTAAGTGCTGCCCCTACAATATTCATAACCCCATAGCTTACTATTACTGCTTTAAATCCATCAACATTGTTGTTGAATCTTGAGAAAATGAATAAGCCTAGAAAAGCCACTAGGGTTGAGCCTAGACCACAGAAACCTTCAAATATACCATAAAGTTTTCCTTGCTCCTCTGAAGTTCCAACC
>CAZRYA010000020.1:7282-14067 GCA_964604235.1 uncultured Tissierellaceae bacterium
TACTGCTGGCCAATAGGCTGATGCTGTAGTAATACTAAGTAAAAACCAAGTTATTACTGCTGACTTCCAAGTAAGTGTTGATACAAACCAAAAACATAATAAACCTGTTGAAAATAAAGAAAGCATTATTATCTTTTTAGCTGAAAATTTATCTGCTAACATTCCACCTGGAATATACCAAAGTATACAAGTACCTGCATACATAGTAATCAACCATCCAAGTTGTGCATTGGTTGCTCCTAGTACTTCCATCATTACATCGTTGTAAACATACTTAAGATAAGGTATTAGATAAATTGCTGCGTAACCCATGCCAAGGGCAAACAAGGCTAGAATTTGTTTTGCAAATCTAGATTTTGAATTTTGATTCATGAATTTTCCTCCCAAATTTTATTTGTATTTTGATATTATTATATGATTGTCAGACCAATGATGTCAATAGTTATTCTGAGTTTTCTGATAACATTTCTCATATCTATTGGTATTTCTTATGTTAACCCTTTTAATCTTTTATTTAACAAGCTTACCCAGGTCTATTATTTTGTATTTTATGGATTATGTTTGTATTTTTTACCATTTTTATTGTCAATATCCATATTTTTTAATCTTTATTCCTAATTCCATGAATTTTTCTTATTATTTTTAAGTTTTTCCTTATATTCTACCGATATAATGTTATAATAAAATTTGACAAATAGTGTTTTTAAGATATAAAGGAGGAATTTATATGAAAGGAACAATTGTTTCAGCTTGGGTGCAAACATGTAAGGATCTTTATGGAGAAGACCTAACAAATGAAGCACTAGTAAACTTTGGAGTTCCAAAAAATAAGATTTTTTCACCTATGGAAGACATAGATGACAAGGTTGCAAGAGGCTTTATTGAATACATTGGCCAGAAGAAAAATATATCTTCTGATGAAATTTGGACTGTACTTGGACAAAATAACATTGTCACTTATTCAAAGGCCTATCCTGCATTCTTTAGGTATAAAAATCTTTATTCGTTTTTAAATGCAATGTTTGATATTCATGTAGTTGTAACTAACAGAATCAGTGGTGCACAGCCACCTATTCTTCATATTGAACCTGTTAGTAGCCATCTAGCTCACATGACCTATGACTCTCCAAGAGGAATGTTCTCATTCTTCTATGGTATGTTACAGGGAGCAGCTAACTTTTTTAAAGAAGACATACAAACGGAAATTTTAGAGAAAACAGCTACTTCTACAAAGGTAGCAATTAGTTTTCCAGAAAGAATCTATATTGAAAAAACTTATGGCTTTAATAAATTGATGTCATTTGGATTTATAAAGTCCCTAGAGGCTAAAATATGTATAGCTACTTTTATCTTAGCTGTTATTCCCAGCCTTATTTCTTTTAAATTTTTAGATTTTGGAATGGCAAGTATTATAACACTAGCCCTAGGTCTTATAGTTCCTTTTGGAGTGTCAAAGGTTCTCCTTAGGCCAATTAAAAGCATTAGGACTTCTTTGGATAAATTGAAAGATAAAAATTTATCATATGAGAGCAATATCTATACCAATGATTTATTTGAAGATTTAAATCTACAGATTAAGGCTGTACAAGATGTAATCAAAAAAGACTTTGTTGGCTATAAGGGAACAACAGATGAGTTAAATAGTTTTGCTGATAAATTTAGTGAAATATCTCACAATATGGAGGAGACTTCCAATGATATTGCAGATATAGTTGAGCAAGTTTCTGGCGGGGCTGTTAGCCAGGCTGAAGAAACAGAAAACTCTGCCTACCTACTTCACTCATCAGTTAACTCTTTAAATAATGTGGTAGACAAGGAGACTTCTGGTAAGGAACAGTTAGAACAAGCTGTTATTCAAATTAATAAAGGCTTCAAAGATTTAGAAAATACATCTTCTAGCCTATCTGAAGTACTAGTTAAATTTTCCGACGTTAAATCCCAAGGCCTTAACCTACAGACTAGGGCCAATGATGTTAGAGACATTGTTGAAACCGTTGAAAAAATTGCAGAACAAACAAACCTACTTGCACTTAACGCAAGTATTGAAGCAAGCCGTGCAGGTGAATACGGCCAAGGATTTACAGTTGTGGCGTCTGAAATCAGGAAGCTAGCTGAAGGATCTAAGACTGCAGTTAGTACTATTAATGATAATTTAGAGTCTTTTATTACAGATATTGACTCTTTTGTACTTGATATATCTAACCAATATAATATACTAGAAGATGAAAGTAATATCCTTAAACAGGTTGCAGAGGTTAACAACAACTCTGTTAAATCTATTGGGGAAGTTTCTCAGTTGATTATAGAGCTTACAGATGAACTTAATAAAGAAACTAGTACTATTAATACAATTTCACACAGCATAGAGTCTTTAGCAGCTATTGCTGAGGAAAATTCAGCTTCTTCACAAGAAGTCTCTGATAATGTAAAATCCTATACTGATGAAATTAGGAATATGACTCAAAATATTAAGGAATTTAAAAAATTAAGTATAGAATTTAGTAAGGATCTTGAACAATATATTATTTAAACTGAGAAGTATTATTTATTTAGAATAAGGTGGTGTTTTTTTGAAAGACTTTAACTATGTTTTAAAAACAAGTAGCCAACTTACTGATACTGAAATTCTAGACTTCCTTTCTGTCTTCAATAATGTCTTTGATGAAAGTAAGGACTTAGAATGGTTTAAATGGAAGTATTTAGACAACATTTATGGAGATTCTTATATTGTTATTGTTTATAATGAAACCAAGGCCGTAGGAGCTAGGGCCTTTTGGAGAAATGACGTAGACGGCAGTATAGCATATCAACCTTGCGATACTGCCGTTATGTCTGAGTGTCGTGGCAAGGGTGTCTTCCCTAAGATGACCCTAATGGTTAGAGATATGTTAGATGAACATATAATTTACAATTTTCCAAATGAAAATTCCTATCCTGGCTATATTAAAATGGGTTGGAAAGACAAGGTGTCTATGTATTTAAAGTTGGTTATCAGTAGGAAAAACCTTTACCAAGAAGCTGAGTTTATAGATAACGAATACTTGGCTTGGCGATTTGGTCAGTCTAAGACTTCTTCTTACTATTATACTAGTATTAAAAACCAATCCTACTTGTTATTTAAGCGTTCAGATAGGGTTTATTATGTTCTTGGAAGATTTAACCCTAAATATAATGACTTGTTTACCCAAGTTAAAAATCCTATTTTATTTAGCTATACTAAAAGTGAAACTCTTATGTACAAACTATTTAAAAATAGGTCTCGTATAGTTATTTATGACAAGGAAGATAAATACAAATATACAGATATCCCTATGATAAAAGGCGATTTCTTTTAGGAGGTTACTTTGAAAAAACTAATAAAGAAAATCTTAACTTATCCAATTGGCTTTTTAAACTCAAATTATACAAGGTCTTTTTATTCACAAGCCCAAGACCTGGACTTTATCCTAAATGATTACAAGGGAGACAAAATACTGGTTGTTGCACCTCATGTTGATGATGAAACCATAGGTTTAGGAGGGACTATTATATCTAGCCCTGCTAAGGACAAGTCCCTAGTCTATGTTACTGATGGCTCTAAGGCAACTAGTGAACTTTCTGTAGACCAGCTAATTAAAGCTCGTGAAAAAGAAGCTAGGGATGTGGCTAGACTATATGGCTTTGATGACCTTTATTTTCTAAAGGCTGTTGATAGTGAAGTAGATTCTTCTGATGAGGGTTTAATTAATAAATTAGTAGAAATATTAAATAAAAAAAATCCCGACCAAATTTTTACACCTTTTTTATTAGATGGTCACAGGGACCATGTAGAATCAACTAGGCTTTTACTTAATGCTCTTAAAGTTTGGAGACCTGAGTTTGATAACATATGGATGTATGAAGTAAACACTATGAACCAGCCAAGGCTAATTAACAGAATAAATGGGATGAACTCTAGCATCTTATCCAAAAAAGAAAATGTGTATAAAGTCTTCGAATCACAAAATGTTATGGGTTTTGATGCTTTTTTGTTGATTGACAAGATGAAGGCACTCCTGGTTAAAAATAAGCAATATGCTGGAGCTGAATGTTTTATTGCCCTTGACTTAAATACTGGACTGGCAATTGATAAGGTTCTAAGGGACAATAATTTTAGTCCAGAGGATTTTAGGCAATTAAGCAGTAGGTTTAACCTACTTAAATCTTTCAAGGAAAATAAGGAAAAGAAAATGGACTTGTCCAATAAAATATATGACATTTTAAAGTGAATCTTTATTTAAACCCCCTAATACAAATGGCTATTAGGGGGTTATTTTATGTTTATTAATTATACTAGCTTTTATTACTAATTGCTTAATATACTGTCATATAAGGAATCTGTCAATTGAATACCATACTGTCTTTGATAAAAATCAAACATATAGTCTTTGAAAAAATCTTCTTCTATTAGGCCATCATAGTTCTTCATTGTCATCCAAACTAGAGTTAGTGGTGAGTCTGCATTGGGAGCTCCCCAATTAAACATACCCCTTGGCATATTATAAACTTGCTTGTTTTTTACTGCATTTATCTTGGACCAATCCTGACCATCAAACTGATTATTTAAGTATTTGTCTGCATTCCTTCCACCAAAATCATATATTACATCTGGATTCCACTCATATATTTGCTCCATACTTATTTGAACCCCATCTCCATCTGTTTCTGATGGACAGTTTACAAGGTTAGAATTCCCAAATATAGTCTTTGGATAATGGTCTATTTCTACTTGGACTTCTACCAGATTTTAGCTGAAAGAACTCCTGATCCACAACCTAAGTAAAGGAAGTCGGGTCCCTTATCCTTATTGGCTTCCTCCATATTGGCACCATTTTTTAGCAGGTAATGGATATTGTCTATATTGGTTAAATCCTTCCAGTATAGAAGGTTTTCACCTAGATACATAGGTGAGTTTTCGTTTAGAAAATAGTTTGTCTCCTCTGTATTTTTAAAAATTCCAGCTTGGTAGCTTATGTAATCCATTCCTACGAGAGACTTTAAAAAGTATTCTAAATTCTTTTAATCTAGTCTTAGTAATTAAGCCATAAAAATCATCTTTCTTATTTCATAAAAAAGAAGCCTCCTCTTGTTAAATTGGCCCCTTTTATCCTAATAGCAGATTAAATATTCTCTACTATAAATTTATTCATTTCACCTACTAAACCTTCCCAAGAATGACTTTTTATTTCCTCCCTAATTTCCTCTGGAAAAGCAAGTCCCCTTCTAACCTTATCTATCTGGTCTAAAATATTTAACTTAAGGTCTTCTTTAAACTTAGGCAACTCTTCTGTTAAAGGCTTATCTGTATCATAGATATTGGGAAGTGGGGTGTATTTTATTACTCCTGAATCCCTTACCCTATCACCTAACAAGGTCATCAAGGCTTCTATCTCACTTGTTACAACATAAAGCCCACAAGCTAGACTCTCAATTGCCATAAGGCCCAGACCTTCATAGTAGGATGGCATTATAAATATATCCTTCTCCCTAAGCTCATCTCCTAGGGCCAACTGATCTTTTACATTATACATCCTTATACTAGGATCATCCTTTATCATGGATTCTACCCTGGCCTTATTTTCTTCATTAGGTGCTCCTATAATATCCAAACTTATATCACTTAAGTTTAAAGACTTGTAGACCTCTATAAGCTCATATATCCCCTTAGATGGGTCTATTTTAGCACAGAATACCAACTTGATCTTATCCCTGTTTTTAACCTTATCACTAGCATAAAATATATTCTGGTTAAAACCTCCACCTACTGCTACTATTTTTTTTATATCAGCACCATATATTTCAACTATTTCCTTTTTTTGCTCCTCTGAAGCTGAAAAGATATAGTCTAGCTTATCTATATTCTTTACATAGCTTTCCTTTATTTTAGGGTTCATCCTGGCCTGTCTTAGGTCTGTATTATGACATAAGCCTATTAGCTTAGTATCTGGAAATACTTCCCTAAGGATTGAGGTCAATATCCACAGGTGGTGGCCAAATATTAAGTCGGGTTTAAAATCTTTTTTCACTTCCTCTAGCCTTTGTCTAAATCCATCAGTCCAAAGCTTAAACATATCTTCAGTCATGTCAGAATACTTGGTATTTTCATAGGGCATAACGTCACTCATTCCAACTATTGGAAAGGGTAAACTTTCTGTCTTAAAGTTGATACTATAAATATGGTCTTCATCTAGGATATCCCAAGGGAAGTTATCCTGATTACCAAATATTACTTTTTGATCATAACCATACTTTTTAAATTCTTCTACCATATTTGAAAAATAAACTCCTGAACCTGTCCTTGAGGGCAGTTGTGCAATTACATGTAGTATTTTCATATCTTCCTCTTTTCCATTTTTACTAGTAACTTACTTCCCACCAAAAATTCCTCTTCATTGTTTAATCTAAGCATTTTATAATACCTATTATCACGCTCTAGTATATACTCTATAATACTGGCCTTAAAAGTAGCCTTAACCACCCTAACCTCTACTCCATCTGGGTCCAAGACTATTCCTTCTGGCCTTATATAATAGTCCCCTTCTATGTTGGCCCCTCCTATAAATTCAAGTCCAAACTTGGTCTTAGGGTGTTCATATAGGTCTTTTCCCCTAGCAATTTGATCTATATGCCCCTTATTCATTAGTATTATCCTATCAGCTATGGAAAATGCATCTTCTTGGTCATGGGTTACAAATATCATAGTTATATTAAATATATCCCTTATCCTAAGTAGCTCTTCCCTCATTGTAACCCTAAGCCTAGTATCT
>CAZRYA010000021.1:0-4630 GCA_964604235.1 uncultured Tissierellaceae bacterium
ATATATGTGTTGTTAGTCAAACAACTAATAGGGTTAGTTTGTTCAATGATATTGTAGAAGTACTTAAATCAAATAATGAAAATCTTCAAGTCTTTAATACTATATGTAACGCTACCAGTGAAAGGCAAAACTCTGCTTTTGAACTATCAAAAGAAGTTGATGCCATGATAATAATAGGTGGTTACCACAGCTCTAATACTAATAAATTAGTTGAAATAAGTAAGATGAACTGTAGAAATATATACCATATTGAGACAAAGGAAGAACTTCCTTTGGATGAATTAAAAAAATTTAATATAATAGGTATTACAGCAGGTGCCTCAACACCTGACTGGATTATTGAGGAGGTTATTTTAACTATGAATAATGAAATGAATATGGAAATGCTTGAGGCCATTGAAAATTCTTTTACTAAAATAAACAGAGGGGACGTTATAACAGGTGAAATCTTATTTGTAACTAAAGATGAGATTATGGTTAATATTAATTATAAATCTGATGGTATAGTTGCTAGAGACGAAATATCTAATGATTCAGATATGAATCCTAAAGATCACTACAAACCTGGTGACAAAATAGATGTCTGTGTTTTAAGATTAGATGATGGCGATGGTAATGTTGTTTTATCAGCCAAAAGAGTAAAAGACTCTAAAAATTGGGACATACTAGAAGAAAGCTTTAACAACAAGGAATTAGCAGAAGTTAAAGTTATTAAAGCTGTTAAGGGTGGTTTATCTGTTTTAGTAAATGACTTAAATGGATTTATGCCTGCATCACATGTTTCTGTAAATTTTGTAAGCGATCTAAACCAATATAAGGATAAGGTTATGACAGCTGAAATTATAGATTTCGATAAGGAAAAAAGAAAGATAATAGTATCTAGAAAAAACATAGAAAAAGTTGAGTTGAATAAGCAAATAGAAGAGTTATGGACTAACTTGGAAATTGGAAAAACTATTAAGGGAACTGTTCAAAGACTTACTAACTTTGGTGCTTTTGTAGACTTAGGTGGACTTGATGGATTAATTCATATATCTGACCTATCTTGGAATAGGATTAAACATCCTTCTGAAGCTGTTAAAGTAGGAGAAGAAGTTGAAGTTGAAGTATTAAATTTAGATAAGGATAAAAACAGAATATCTTTAGGTTATAAGCAAACACTTGAAAAACCTTGGGATAAATTCTCTAAGGAAGTTGAGTTAAATGATACTGTTAATGGTACAGTTGTTAACTTAATGGACTTTGGCGCCTTTGTTAGATTAGACCAAGGTGTTGATGGCTTATTACATGTATCTCAAATATCTACAAAGCATATTAACAAACCATCAGATGTTCTTAAGTTGGGAGATCAGGTTAGCGTTAAAATAATAGGAATTGATGAAGAAAATGAAAAAATAAGTTTATCTTCAAGGGAAGATGCTGAAGCTGAAGTTGCTGAGACTAAAGAAGAAGTTCAAAAGGAAGAAGAAAATATTAACGAATAATTTATAATACAAGATATATGGGGTTTGGTCTTTTCCAAAGCCCATATATTTTAATTTAAAAAGGAGGCCAAAATGGTTGGATATGAAAAATTCAAAGTCGATATAAATAAACTTATAGGAATTGACTTAAATTTTTATAAAGAAAAACAAATGAAAAGAAGAATTTCTTCTTTAATTACTAGAAATAATTATAATGACTTTGACGAATACTTTAATGTTCTTAAACATGATAAGAAACTACTCGAGCAATTTGTAAACTATCTTACTATTAATGTATCTGAGTTTTATAGAAATCCATCTCAATGGAAGACCTTAGAAGATTACATTATACCCGAACTATTAAAAACAAGAAAAATATTAAAAGTATGGAGTGCTGCATGTTCTACTGGGGAAGAACCTTACTCATTAGTAATGCTATTATCTAAATTTTATCCTCTTAAAGATATAAAGGTAATTGCTGCTGACATAGATGATGAAGCTATTAACAAGGCTAGGATAGGCCTATATAATAAGGCTGCTATAGAAAATTTGCCAAAAGAATTTGTGAGCAAATACTTTAAAGAAATAGAGGGCTCCTATAAGATTTCAGAAGAAATAAAAAATTGTGTCGAATTTAAGAAAATGGACTTATTAAAAGATAGGTATCCAAGTCCTATAGACCTAATCCTATGTAGGAATGTTATGATCTATTTTACAGATGATGCAAAAGAAATTCTATATAAAAAATTCAATGAGGCCCTTTCTAAAGATGGAATACTATTTGTGGGAAGCACAGAGCAAATTATAGGCTCTGATAAATATAATTTTACATCTCCAAAGACTTTTTTCTATAAAAAAGCAAACTAAAATAAATAGAGGTGATATTTTGACAAGTAAAAAACTATTAGAAAAACTAAGTAATTCCTCTACTGTATCTGGTTATGAAGATAATGCTAGTGAAATACTAAGAGATTACTTCCAACCTATTACAGATGAACACTATGAGGATAAGTTAGGTAATTTATCTTTTGTAAAAAAAGGAACAAGTAACAATATTAAAATAATGCTTGCAGCCCATATTGATGAAATAGGCCTTATGGTGAAGGATATCGATGAGCTAGGATTCATATATTTTACTAGTATTGGAGGAATTGATCCTAGGACAATTTTAGCCCAAGAGGTTATAGTTCATGGTAAAGAAGACTATCTAGGAATTATTGGTACTAAACCTCCCCATTTACAAGACCCAGCTGAAACTGGTAAAGCTATTAAGATGGAAGATATGTCTATTGATATAGGATATGGACCAGACTATGTTAAAGAAAATGTTCAAATAGGAGACCTTGTTACTATTAATAGACAGCTATTAGACCTACAAGCTGAGAGAGTTGCTGGAAAAGCTTTGGATAACAAGGCTGGAGTTGCGGTTATGTATGAAGCTTGCAAGGAATTAGAAAAACTTAAACATGAAGCTAACGTATATTTTGTTGCTAGTGTCCAAGAAGAAATAGGCTGCCGTGGAGCTGAAGTTTCCACTTACAGTATTGACCCTCACATTGGTATAGCTGTAGATGTAGGCTTTGGAAGAACTCCTGAACTTAAAAAGTCAGATTCACTAGAATTAGGTAAGGGGCCTGGGATAACTCTTGGTGGAAACATACATCCTGAATTAAGAAAGCACTTGGTTAAAATAGCTAAAGAATATAACATACCCTTCCAAACAGAAGTAGACCCAGGACCAACTGGTACAGATGGAAGTATCATACAAATTACTAGAGCAGGTGTTCCTACTTTAGTTTTATCAATCCCATTAAAATACATGCATACTTCTGTGGAGCTTTTAGATATGAAAGATGTATCCCATACAGCTAAACTTCTAGCACAATTTATAGCATCTATTAATGAGGCTAATTTGGAGGGATTATTATGCTACTAAAAAAATTAACTGAAGCTTCTGGAGTATCCGGTAATGAAAAAGAAGTGAGAAACTTAATAATATCCGAAATAAGTGATTATGTTGATAGTTTGGAAATTGATAAAATCGGAAATATTATTGCCTATAAAAAAGGTCTTTCTAGTAATAAGAAGCTTATGATTATTGCCCATATGGATGAAGTTGGGCTTATTGTTACAGACATAGATGATGCTGGTCTCATTAAATTTTCAACTGTTGGAGGTATAGACAAAAGAGTCCTAGTTTCAAAAGTAGTAGAAGTTGGACCTAAAAAGATAAATGGAGTAATCGGAGCTAAACCTATCCACCTTCAAAGCTCATCTGAATGGACTGATGCCCTTTCTTTAGACCAATTATATATAGATATTGGAACTACAACCAAGGAAGCAACAGAGGCTTTAGTTGAAATTGGTGACTATATAGTTTTTAAAACTTCCTATCAAGAATTTGGTGATAATTTAATTAAGGCAAAAGCTTTAGATGATAGAGTTGGGTGTTCTATTTTAGTAGACCTTCTAAAAAGAGATTCTGAATATGATTTTTATGGGGTATTTTCAGTTATGGAAGAAATTGGCCTTCGTGGAGCAGGACCTGCTGCCTATAAAATAGAACCTGATATTTCATTTATATTAGAAGGAACTGTTTGTTATGATATGAAAAAAATAGACAGCCATTTAATACCTACTCAAGTTGGAAAAGGTCCAGCAATATCTTTGGTAGATAGGACAACTATTTATGATAGAGACTTTAGGAATAAGGTTGTAGACCTGGCTGAGAAAAACAATATACCCTACCAGTATAGGAAAACCTCTATGGGTGGAAATGATTCAGGCGTTATTCACACCAGTAAAGGTGGTAGTATAACAGCTACTATATCAATTCCTTGTAGGTATATTCATTCGCCATCATCTGTAATGAGTAAAAATGATTATGATAATACTCTAAATTTATTAAAAGTCCTATTAAAGGGACTTAAAGAGGGGGATTTATAATGAACTTTAAATTATTAGAAGATATTGTTAAGGTATATGGACCATCTAGTAGGGAAGATTTAGCCCGTGAATTTATAAAAAATGAAATAAGCGGTCATGTCGATAATATAGATGTTGATCCACTTGGAAACTTAATAGCCCATAAGAAGGGTGATGGGAAGAAAATTATGGTTTCTGCCCATATGGACCAGATAGGACTTATGGTTATTGATATAGATGAT
>CAZRYA010000021.1:4640-13900 GCA_964604235.1 uncultured Tissierellaceae bacterium
GGAACTAAAGGTTTTATTGATGCTGAACCTATGGACAATATTTCAAAATTAAAACTTGAAAATATGTTTATTGATATTGGAGCTAGCTCTAAAGAAGAAGCTGAAAAACAAGTTTCCATAGGAGACATTTGTATCTACATGGCTGACTATATAGAAACTGATAAAACTGTAACTACAGCTTATTTAGATGATAGAGTTGGATGCTTTATAGCTATAGAGGCTCTTAAAGAAATTAAAAACCCTAAAAATGACCTATACTTCGTATTCTCAGTTCAAGAAGAAGTGGGACTTCGTGGTGCAAAAACTGCTGCCTATACAGTTGATCCTGACTATGGCATGGCCATAGATGTAACTATGAGTGGTGATACTCCTAAGGCTAAAAGATTTGCTGTATCAATGGGCAAGGGAACTGCAATAAAGGTTAAAGATAATTCTGTTATTACAAGTCCAAAAGTTAAAGATAAGCTGATTGAATTAGCAAAAGCAAAAGAAATACCTTATCAGTTGGAGGTTTTAGAATTTGGTGGAACTGATTCAGGGGCTATCCACCTTACAAAAGGAGGGGTTCCTTCAGGAGTAATATCAATACCTACAAGATATATACATTCTCCTATAGAAACTGCTTCTAAGGAAGATATAAGTAATTCAGCTAAGTTACTTGTAGAATTTTTAAACGCGAATTTAGATTAGTCAAATATCAAATAATATAAAGGATCCCCTATAGTTTCAACTATAGGGGATCCTTTATATTTGTGAAAATCAGAAAATTCTCAAATGTCTTGACATTATATTTGTCTTATTGTAAATATCTTAAATCATGTATGTTTTAAAGAAGTCCTTATTATATTTAAAGTTATTGGATTTTTTCTATAATATAATCTATATAATTAGAAATTTAAGGAGGAATTATCACATGAATGATATAGAATATCTACTATACAAAATACAAGAAATCATAGTTGATGGTAACATGGATTTAAAGAAACTGGAAGAACTTTTACTATAAAAACTATGAAAAAATTAATCTATAGTAAAAGAGCTCCAACTATATATTAATATATAATTAATCTTATTAATAAGGAATTTTATACTATAATAAACTAAAGTAGATAAGTAAGTTATCTAAAGGTAAAAAATAAGGGGAGGAATCCACCCCTTATTTTTTTACCTCTAACTACTAGTCTTAGCTGGTCTTTTTTTATAGGCTAATCTTTGATATAATAGATAAGATATAAGAACTAGGAGGAAATTTAATGAACGATAAAAATGCATTAGATATATATAATAATGACCACTCATATGATGAGAATTTATTCTGGGAGTATGTTAATGAAATCAAAGAAAAAAATAGAATATATTATGAGGAAACAGGTAAGAAAAAACGCAGTATTATAGCCACATATGGTTGTCAAATGAATGAACATGACTCTGAAAAGATGTCTTGGATTTTGGATATTATGGGTTATCAGCCAGCAAGTGATCTTGAAGATACAGACATAGTAATTTATAATACATGTGCAATTCGTGAAAATGCTGAACTTAAAGTATATGGTAAGATAGGCTCTTTGAAAAGATTAAAAGAAGAAAAGCCTGATTTACAAATAGCAATCTGTGGGTGTATGATGCAAATTGAAAGCATAAGAAATACCATTAAGACGAAATATAGGCATGTGGATATAATATTTGGCACCAATAATATTCACAAATTACCCAAGTTTATATCCGATAGTCTTGCTACAGATAAAACTATTATCGACGTAGAAGAAAGTACCCATGAAGTTATAGAAAATATATATGCCAACAGGACTTATACTTACAAATCCTATGTAAATATTATGTATGGTTGTAATAACTTTTGCACCTATTGCATAGTTCCATATACACGAGGTAGAGAAATTAGTCGTGAGCCAAAGAATATACTAGATGAAATAAGAGGTCTTGCAGCTAAGGGTTATAAGGAAATAACCCTTCTAGGTCAAAATGTAAATTCTTATGGTAAAACACTAAAGGAGAAATATACTTTTACCAACCTACTAGAAGACATTGATAAGATTCCTGGTATCGAAAGAATCAGATTTATGACTTCTCATCCTAGAGATATTTCTGATGAATTAATAGAAGCCTATGGTAAATTAGACCACTTGTGTAATCACTTACACCTGCCAGTTCAATCTGGTAGCAATAGGATACTTAAAAATATGAATAGGCATTATACTCGTGAAGCTTACTTGGAAAAGATTAAAAGGATAAAAGAAGTTCAACCTAATATAGCCTTGTCTACTGATATAATAGTAGGTTTTCCTGGCGAAACTGAAGAAGACTTTCAAGATACCCTATCTCTAATGAGAGAAGTTGAGTATGATTCAGCCTATATTTTTATTTACTCTATTAGGGAGGGAACTAAGGCTGCAACTATGGAAAATCAAGTTGATGATAAGGTTAAGCATAGAAGGCTTACAGATTTATCAGATGTTCTAAATGAAATAGCCCTTAAAAAGAATCAGAAGTTAATAGGGGAGACTTTAGAAGTTCTAGTTGAAGATCTTAGTAAGACCAATGATGAATTCTTAAGTGGAAGAAGTCCTGAATTTAAAATAGTTCATTTTAAAGGTGACAAGTCCTTAATTGGACAAATTGTTAAAGTGAAAATAAATACAGTAAAGACCTTCTCTTTAGAAGGAGAAATTATAGATTAATGGAGGTAATAATTTGAAAAAATTAACACCTATGATGGAACAATATATGAGTATTAAAAACCAATATAAAGATTGTATACTTTTTTTTAGATTAGGGGATTTTTATGAAATGTTTTATGAAGATGCAATTACTGCATCTAGGGAGTTAGAAATTACACTAACCCAAAGAGATGGTGGCCTTAGTGGGAAAGCTGCCATGTGTGGCGTTCCCCATCATGTTGCAGCTAGCTATGTTTCAAAACTCGTTGAAAAGGGTTATAAGGTAGCCATATGTGACCAGGTAGAGGACCCTAAAGAAGCCAAGGGTATTGTGAAAAGGGAAGTTGTTAGGGTTGTTACTCCTGGCACTATTACTGATAATATGGTCCTTGATGAAAGAAGTAATAACTATTTGGCCACTATTTATTTAGATAAAAGTGCCGTTGGCATATCCTATGGAGATAACTCTACCGGTGAAGTCTATACTACTGAAAAAACTGGCTCTAATGAAGAGTTGCTTAGTTTTATATTAGATGAATTAAGTAAAATTTCTCCATCTGAAATAATATGCAACCAAGCTTTCTTAGAAAATAAACCTGTATATAATACTATAGTAAATAATATTAACCCTTATATAGATAGCTTTCCTAATGAAATAGATCCTCTTTACCTTATAGATAGAGAAAAGGATTTTCAATTTATAGATGGCTTAGATAGGATAAAGGATAAATATTATTCTAAGTTATCTCTTTTTAAACTGCTGGATTATTTAGAAGATACACAAAAGGTTAAATTAGACCATATCAATCAAATAAATTATTATGAAGCTAACAAGTATATGATTTTAGATTTCAATACAAGGGCTAATTTAGAAATCCATGAAACTATTATAGGAAGAAATAAAAAGGGTGCTTTGATTGGTTTTATGGATAAAACATCTACTGCCATGGGTGGTAGACTTTTAAAGAAGTGGATAGAGCAACCATTGATAGAAATAGACAGAATAGAAAGGCGACAGTCAATAGTGAGTTATTTTGTCGATAATATTATGGTTACTGATGAAATAAGAGAAATTTTAAGAGAAATTTATGATATAGAAAGACTTTCAAGTAAAATCTCTTCAGGTAATTGTAATGGCCGAGAAATAGTCTCTTTAAAAAATTCTATTTCCAAGCTACCTAATTTATATGAAATACTTAAAGCTTCAAGTCATGGGGAACTTGAAAAACTAGGAGCTAGCTTAGACCTTCTAGAGGATGTTTTTCTACTAATAGATAGGTCTATTGTAGATAATCCTCCTATCAGCATAAAAGAAGGAAATTTAATTAAAGAAGCTTTTAATAAAGACCTAGATGAAATAAGGGATATATCTGTAAATGGTAAGAATTGGCTTAAGGATTTGGAAGAAAGAGAGAGAAATCTTACAGGGATAAAGAACTTAAAAGTTGGATATAATAGGGTTTCTGGTTATTTTATTGAAGTTACAAAGTCTAATACCAACCTAGTCCCTGATAGGTATATTAGACGGCAGAAAGGTACTTTACTCCAGAATTGAAAGAAATGGAGGATAAAATATTAAATGCTGAAGAAAAGGCTTTGGATTTTGAATACAGTATATTTGTAGAAATTAGAGAATCTATAAAAAAACATACTATTAGAATACAAAATACAAGTAAATTAATTGCTGAAATAGATGTCTTAATTTCTTTCGCCAGTATAGCCTTAAAAAACAACTTTATAAAACCTAAGATGAACTTAGATGGACTTATCCATATTACAGAGGGGCGCCATCCAGTTATTGAAAATAACTTAAAATCTGGTTTATTCGTTCCTAATGACACTTATTTAAATTTAGATGACCAGCTAATTCAAATTATAACTGGCCCTAATATGTCAGGTAAATCAACTTATATGAGGCAAATCGCAGTGATTACTCTAATGGCCCACATTGGATCTTTTGTTCCTGCCACTGATGCATCTATAGCTATAACAGACAGGATATTTACTAGAATTGGTGCTGCAGATAATCTTTCTCAAGGAGAAAGTACCTTTATGGTTGAAATGAATGAGGTTGCCAATATAGTCAAATCCGCCAGTAAGAATAGCCTTATTATATTAGATGAAGTAGGCCGGGGAACTAGCACCTATGATGGCCTTAGTATTGCTTGGGCTCTTGTTGAATATATAGCCAGCGACATTAAAGCTAAGACCCTATTCGCAACCCACTATCATGAACTTGTAGATTTAGAAAACGAATTTAGTAATGTTAAAAATCTTACTATATTAGTTGAAGAAGAAGGCCAAGATATTGCTTTTTTAAGAAAAATAGTAAAAGGTAGTACTAACAAAAGTTATGGTATACAAGTTGCTAAATTAGCTGGTATTAATAGTAAGATTATTAATAGGGCTAATGATATTCTTAAAAATATAGAACTAAACCACAAGTCTAATATTGACCTTAAAGACAATCCTATTGAGCAAATTAGCTTTAATGATTATAAGAAAGATTATTTTTTAAGGGAAATTGCCAATCTTAATATAAATAATATGACCCCTATGGAGGCCATGACTTTCTTAAATGACTTAGTCTCTAGGGCAAAGGAAATAGGTGATGATATTAATGAATAGGATTAAGCTACTGGATAGTGTTACCACTCAAAAAATAGCTGCAGGGGAAGTAGTAGAAAGACCTATATCTATTGTTAAAGAACTTTTAGAAAATTCTATAGACGCAGGTGCTAATAATATTGTTGTAGAAATAAAAAATGGTGGAAAATCCTATATAAGAGTTAGCGATAACGGTTATGGTATTGTTAAAGATGACCTTGAACTGGCCTTTATGAGACACTCCACCTCTAAACTGGATCAAATTGAAGATTTAAGTGAAATAACCTCCCTTGGATTTAGAGGGGAGGCTTTGGCTAGTATTGCAATAGTCAGTAAACTTGAGGTTATTACTAAAACTGAAAATGATAGAAGTGGAACTTTTGCATCTTTGGAGGAGGGAAAATTTACTAGCATTAACCCTGTAGGTGCTCCTGTAGGAACTACCATAGTTGTTAAAGATTTGTTTTATAATATACCAGTCAGACGTGAATTCTTAAAGTCTGATTTAGTTGAATCCAATAGAATATCAGATATCGTTTATAAATTAGCTTTGGGTAATCCTAATATATCCTTTAAATTTATTAAAGATGGAAAAATCCTTCTACAAACCACTAGGAATAATAATTTTAAGAATCATGTTTACTCTATATTAGGTAGAGATTTTACTAGCAACCTACTAGATTTATCTTATTCTGATGACAATATTCAAATATCTGGTTTTCTTGGTAATAATGAACTTTATAGGGGGAATAGGTCCCACCAGTACCTATATATTAATGGAAGATATGTAGAAAATATCCATATATCAAATATTATAGAAAATAATTTTAAGTCTTTAATACCAATTAATAAGTATCCAGTCTATATTATTCTTATGGAAATATCACCTAAAGATATAGATGTAAATATACACCCTACCAAACAAGAAGTTAAATTTACAAGGCAAGATTTGCTTTTAGATAAGGTTGATAATTTAATAAAGGATACCCTTACTGGAAATAGAAAGATACCTGAAATTATAAGTAAAAAAGATACTAATCCTATTGAAAAAGTCCAGGTTAAACCTGTCAGTTTATTTGACTTAGCTAAGGTAAAAAAAGAGATAGATATTCCTTATGATGAAATAAAAGCGGAAAAAGTTGATTTCTTAAAGGAAGCTATGGAGGCTGAAAGTAATGACTTTTTTCTTGAAGAATCTCTTAGTAGTCATATTGAGGAAGCTATTAATCAAAATGAATATAAGTCTACAGAAGAACTAAGTAACATATTTAATTATATTATTCCTAAGACGGTTTTATTTAAAACTTATATTGTATGTGAAGACAAGCTTAATAAAAAAGTTTATTTTATAGACCAACATGCAGCCCATGAAAGGATTATGTATGAAAAACTTATGGAAGAATATTCTAAGGAACATGTTGTGTCTCAAGACTTACTAAGCCCACTTAATATAGATTTGACACCTAAGGAACTAGACTTATTTTTGGAGAGTATTTCCATCTTTCAAGATTTAGGTTTTCAGGTGGAGCAATTTGGACCTAGCTCTGTTATAGTAAGGTCTATTCCTTTGGTCTTTGGAAAATCTCCAAAAATAAAAGACATGTTTTTTGATATACTGGATAATATAAAGATAAATATCAAGAATAGTTATGATTTAAGGCTCGAAAAAATTATAAAACAATCATGTACACGGGCTGTTAAATCTGGTGATAATATGGATGATTTAGAAATTATAGCCCTGTTTGACCAGTTAAAATTATGTAAAAATCCTTTTAACTGCCCCCATGGAAGACCAACTTTAATAGAAATGTCTCAAAGAGAATTAGAAAAAGAATTTTTAAGAATTATGTAAAGGAGAGTTTTATGACTAAGGAAAATTTATGCATTCTTGTAGGACCTACTGCAATCGGAAAGACTGATATATCTATAGGATTAGCTGAAAAATTAAATGGAGAAATTATATCATCAGATTCTATGCAAATCTATAAATATATGGATATAGGCTCTGCTAAAGTTACTATAGATGAAATGAAAAATATCCCCCACCACTTAATCGATATAGTTTACCCTGATGAAGAATTTAATGTATCTGATTATAAGAGAGAGGCCTATAGTATGATAAGTAATATTAATAGTAGGGGTAAGTTACCTGTTGTTGCTGGAGGAACTGGCCTTTATGTTAATTCTCTTGTATACGATTTAAATTTTACAGAAGTAAAGCCTAATGAAGAAATGAGAAGTGAGTTAGAAAATCTTGCTAAGTTTAATGGAAATGAATATATTCACAATCTTTTAAAAGAAATAGACCCAGAAAGCCACCAGCGAATCAAGGTAAATGATACTAAAAGAGTCATAAGGGCTCTAGAGATTTACAAAGAAACAGGAAGGACTATGACAGAATTTAATAAAAATTTCAGAACAGAAGTAGAACATTTTAACTTAGCTATGGTAGGACTAGATATGGATAGGGCTAGCCTTTATGAACGAATAAACCTAAGGGTTGATATTATGATCGAAAATGGTTTAATTGAAGAGGTTAAAAATCTACTAAATATGGGCTACAAGAAAAATTTAGTTTCTATGCAAGGCATAGGCTACAAAGAAATTATAGACTACTTAGAGGGTAACCTATCTAAAGAAGAGTCTATTGAACTTATAAAACAAAAATCAAGAAATTATGCTAAAAGACAATTGACTTGGTTTAGGAGAGACCACCGTATTAAGTGGTTTAAAGTTGATGAATATGAAGATAAAAATGATTTAATTTTACATATTCATCAATATGTTGGAAATATTATTAGATAGGATGATTGGATGAATAAGGATACAATAAATTTATTATGTAAACAATTTGATTTAGATGAAAAAGTTATTAAATATGTAAATAGTAAAGAACATATGATAGATCCATATATTAAGAGACTTGAAGAAATTAGAGAGTTTAACCAATATAAGGTCATTCAGGCAATGCACAACTCTAAACTAAGTTCTACTGATTTCAATTGGACCACAGGCTATGGTTATGGAGATGTAGGCCGTGAAAAAGTTGAAGAGATATTTGCCAATGTTTTTAAGGGAGAAGATGCTTTAGTTAGACCGTCTATAGCTTCTGGTACCCATGGCCTAAGTTTAACCTTATCAGGCCTACTTAGGCCAGGAGATCACTTACTTTCATTCACGGGGACTCCCTATGACACCCTTCAACAGGTTATAGGCTCTACTGGAAATGAACCTGGTAATTTAATGGAGTTTGGAATACAATACACTGAATCACAACTTAACCAAGACAATTCTATAAATATAGAAAATGGCCTTAAGTTAATACAGGCTAATACAAAAATTGTAATGCTGCAAAGATCAACAGGCTATAGTAGTAGGAGGGCCTTTACCATTGATGAATTAGAGTCTGCTATTTCTGCTATAAAAAACTATAATGAAGATATTATAGTTATGGTTGACAACTGTTATGGAGAATTTTTAGATACTAGGGAACCCTTAGAAGCAGGAGCAGATGTTATGGTAGGGTCTCTTATTAAAAACCCTGGTGGTGGCCTTGCCTTATCTGGAGGATATATAGTCAGTAGTAAGGAAATTGTTGAGTTAATAGCTAACAGGTTAACGGCTCCTGGACTAGGAAAAGATACAGGTCTTACTTTTGGAACTACTAGAACTACCTTACAAGGCTTATTTTTAGCTCCTCATATTGTAACTGAGGCAGTTAAAGGCTCCTACCTAGTTGGAGCTGTATATAGTTCTTTAGGTTTTAATATAGTCCCTAAATTAGATGAAATAAGAAGTGATATTGTCCAAGCTATTGAATTTAAAAGTAGAGATAGGCTAGCAGAATTCTGTAGGGGAATCCAAGAAGCTTCCCTAGTAGATGCTCACTTTACTCCTACTGCCTGGGACATGCCTGGTTACGAAGATTTAGTAATAATGGCAGCCGGTGGCTTTATAGAAGGGTCATCAATAGAACTT
>CAZRYA010000022.1:0-13211 GCA_964604235.1 uncultured Tissierellaceae bacterium
CTCAAATTGTAACAATTGGACCTATATTGAAAACTATAACAGATGAAAACGTTGTAGCTAGTGAAGAAGATATGTATAAACTAAGACTTAGGAATGCAACTTTCTCAGATGCATTAGGAGTATTTGGTTCACAATTCTTTCCTTGGCATGTATACGTAGCTTTCTTTATAGGTATAGCTTCATCAATTTATCCACTGCATGATTTTGCATGGTTTGATTTAATTAAATATAACTTTATGGCTATAATAGCTGTAGTTTCTATATTGTTCTTAACATTGACAGGATTAGATAGATTTATTCCATTCTTTGCAATACCATCTGAACCAGATGTTAAATTAAAGAAAAACCTATAAGAATTTCTAAGATTATGATATAAAAAAGAATTTTAATAAACCTACTAGGTAAAGCTAGTAGGTTTTTCTTTATTTACCTACTTATGGTATAATCTAAGTAAATAAATTAAGGGGGTAATTAAATGGCACAAATACTAAAAGGTAAGTATGTTGGAGATAAGATTAAGGAAAAGATGAAGTCAGATATTGAAATACTAGGAAAAAAGAATATATTTCCTAAGCTGGCTATTATAAGGTTGGGAGAAAATCCAGATGACATATCTTATGAGAAAAGTATTATAAAGAACTGTGATAATATGGATATTAGATGGGAAGTTTTCAACTTAGATGAAAGTGTTACAACAGAGGATTTAATAGCCACTATGGATGAGCTAAATGAAAATGATGAAATATCTGGAATTTTACTATTTAGGCCCTTACCTAAACATATTGATGAACAGAGAATAAGACAGGCCATAAATGTAGATAAAGATGTTGATTGTATGCATCCGCTTAATTTAGCAAAGATATTTGAAGGTGATTTTACAGGTTTTAAACCCTGCACAGCAGCAGCAGCCCTTTATACTTTAACCCAAAATGATGTAGATTTAGAAGGGAAGAATGTTGTAGTAGTCAATAGGTCTATGGTAGTGGGCAAACCTTTGGCTATGATGTTATTAAATGAAAATGCTACAGTAACTATATGTCATTCTAAAACTAAAGATTTAAAAAGCATCTGTTCGAATAGTGACATAGTAGTAACTGCCTTAGGAAGGGCCAAATTCTTTACAGAAGATTACTTTAATGAGGAAAGCATAGGAATAGATGTGGGTATGAGTTTAGATGGCGATGGCAAGCTAAGTGGAGACATAGACTATGTAAATGTAGTAGATAAGATAAAGATGATAACCCCTGTTCCAGGCGGTGTTGGTGGAATAACTACTTCTATACTTTTATCCCATGTAGTTTTAGCAAGTAAAAAGCAAGTGAGTTAACTCACTTGCTTTTTACTTTTATAAAATTTAATCATTATCCTTTATAGATGGAAATTCTACAGCTTCATTACCTGTATTTGGAGTAGTTGGTGGAGTTGGAGGCTTAACACTTCCATGTCCTTCACCTTGATTTCCGTTATTATTGTCACCTGGATTAGTTTCAGGTAAATTAGGGTCTACTTGACCATCATTTTCTTCTCCAAATGGAAATTCTACTGGTTCATCACCTTGGTCTTCTTCAGTAACAGGTCCTGTGTTGTTTACATTATGAACATCACAAGTTGCTGTAGGCAATGAATAAGAAAAATCTGTAGGAACTAATCCATCATGTTCACTTGGAATATATGGTGGATTTCTTTTAATGAATACCTGAGACTGTACACTTGATTCAGGACAAAACTCATTGGCTAACTTACCAGTGGATGTGTCTATTCTAGCTTCAACATGGACATCACAAGTTTTTGTAGGAACAGTACCCTTTGCAAAAATTTCACTTACAACTGTTCCCCTAGGATCCCTAGAACATAAGTCAGATGGGAGTAGGCCAGATTGATTACAAACACTGGCTGAAACTATTCCATAAGGTTTAGCAAAAGATCCCTTAGGCTCCAAACCATCATGGGCTTTGTTCATAACGTTTTTCCAAAGTTGAATTGCTGTACCACTTCCCTTAGATATTGTTATCTGAGGGGAATCATTTCCAATCCATACGCCTGTCACATAGTAGGGCGTAAAACCAACAAACCAAATATCTGCTTGGTCTGTAGTAGTACCAGTTTTACCAGCAGTGGCCATATTGGAGATTTTTGCCTTACTTGCAATCCCATTTGTTACAGTAGTCCTTAAAATATCTTTCATTATATAGGCTACTTGTGGAGAGGTAACAGTATTTTTCTTTTGGAAATTTTCAACCAAGATATTTCCATTTCTATCCTCTATTTTGGTAAAAGTCATAGGCTCAATATAGGTTCCATCATTTGCAATAGAACCAAATGCAGCAGTAACTTCTAGGGGAGTAAGACCTTTTGTCATACCACCTAAACCTAAGGCAGATAGGTTCTCATCATTGTGTTTAGGGTTTTCTTTTGCCGTTATAAAGCTATCATTTTCAGGGTCAGCTGGATTAATTATACCCATTTTTTCTAAATAAGACATTGAAGTCTTAATACCTATCTGATCGACAACTTTTACAGCAACAATGTTACTAGATTGTTCAACAGCTTTTCTAAGAGGATAAAGTCCCCTATACCTATCTCTATACCAGTTTTTAGGCCATAGTTTTCCACCACTGTAGAAGGGTATATCGTCAATGGCACTGGCAGCAGTAAATCCATTATCTAAGGCTGGCAGGTAGGTTGCAATAGGTTTCATAGCAGAACCTGGCTGCCTTTGTGAAGCTGTGGCCCTATTTAGGATACTAGAACCCTTAACATCACGGCCACCAACTAAAGCTTTTATTTGACCTGTCCTGTAGTCTAAAACGACAGATGCTGATTGTGGTTGAACTATACCTGTCTTTGACCTATAGAAGTGGTTATCGCTAATTAATAAATTTCCATTTTCATCAATCCTATAAAAATCAGGATTGTTTTTCAAGTAAGAAGACTTGAAGGTTACTTCTTTATTTTCACCAATAGAAAATTCTCCTTCAGGTGGAGTAATAGACCCAACTGTAAAGGTAACTAGGTTTTTCTTATCATCAATAGTATAATAATCGGCAACGTCTATATGTTTAGGATAAGGATTTAATTTTTTACTCTTAATAACAAGATTTTCATCTACAAAAGAATAAGAATCCTTATTTATTACAAGTTCAAAGTTATCATTGAATAAGTTAGCTTTTTTATAGTAAATTATCTTACCATTTTCATCAATTACATCTCCTGACTTATTAAGTCTCCAGTCAACTAGAATAGGTCCCTTAATTTTATTAGGGTCTCCTGCTAAAATTTCTGTGAAGTTATCATAGATAGCTTCTAGTTCTCTTTGAAGTTTTAGGTCAATAGTTGAGTAGATTTTAAGCCCACCAGTAAAGAGTTCTGTTTGTGCTCTTTCATAAGAATAGCCAAATTCTCTCATTAAAACTTGAACAACTTGAGTTTTTACATAGTCAGAGAAGTAGGATGATATACCTTCTACTTTTTTCTGAGCTGGTTTAATATTGGCCTTAATATCTTCTGCTAAGGCTTGTTGGTATTGAGTTTCTGTGATTCTACCTGTTTTAAGCATTTGAGATAAAACTAATTTTTGCCTTTTGACAGAGTCAGGATTAAAAATAGCAATATATTTTTCATCAAGTATTTCTAACTGGGCAATTTGTTCATGAGCTTCTGGGTTAAAGTCTTCAGGCCTTAAAACCTTATATGGTGGGTAGGCAGAGGTACTTTTAACTATTCCAGCAATAATTGCAGATTCTGCAATAGTAAGCTCATTTAAGTCCTTTGAAAAATAAGTTTGAGCTGCTTCATGGACCCCATAAGCATTTTGGCCTAAGTAGATCCTATTTAAATATGCTTCTAATATTTGATCTTTTGTAAGGGCTTTTTCTAGCTGGATGGCTAGATAGGCTTCCTTTATTTTTCTATCCCAAGTTTTTTCATTAGTTAAGTATACATTTTTGACCAACTGTTGGGTAATAGTACTGGCACCCCTAACGATTTTACCAGCCTTGATGTTGTCAATCATAGAAGAAGCTATTCCCCTAGGGTCAATACCTATATGGCTTTCAAATCTTTCATCTTCGATTGCTATAAAAGCATCTTTTAAATGTTGTGGTATATCTTTAGATGAAACGACAGTTCTAAATTCATGGGCCTGGATTTTTTCAACCAGGTCTCCTTCTTGAGTTAATATGAAAGAAGTTTCATTTAGAGAAGCATTTATTGCCGAAGGATCTATTTCAGGAACATCTTTTAAGATGGCCATTACAATTCCAAAAGAAACACCAATGCCTATCACTATTAATATAAGTAATGCCAAAAAGATTCTTTTGAATACTTTTTTGCCCTTACCTTTCTTTTTTTTCTTTTTATTTATTTCCTTATTATTATCTTCAGACATGTAATTCCTCCTTAATTTAAGGTTTTGATTAATCTATTATACCATAGAACATATGTAAAGTTAACTTGGCTGGGTCTTATTTTATATTACATTATAGTTACATTAGAAGAAAATATGCAGGCTTTTAAGATTATAGATATTTTTGTAAGCTGATTACATAGGAGAAGGCAAAGCTTATTTTAGAAAGTCTATCTTTAATTACCAATATTATTTAAAAGGCAGGGCTTACAAGATAGATAAATTATTGGAATAATGTTATAATAATATTAATAATCAGTTGGGAAGTGATAGAATGGAAAATGAGAAATTCACTTTAGAAAGAGTTCTAATAGTAGGAGGAGAATTAAAAAGCAGTAAGGACAAAGAAAAGTTAGATAAATCCTTAGATGAGTTAGAGGAATTAGTTATAGCAGCAGGTGGCCAAGTTGTTGCAAGGGTAGAACAACATATGGATGCTATAAGCCCTACGTATTATATAGGTAGGGGTAAGGTTGAAGAAATAAAGAACTATGCCGAGGAACTTGAAGTTTCAACTATTGTATTTAATGATGAACTTTCAGGAGCCCAACTTAGAAACTTGGAAGAAGCTATAAATAAAAAAATTGTAGATAGGACCAATTTAATATTGGATATTTTTGCCAGTAGAGCTAGTTCCAAAGAGGGAAAGTTACAAGTAAAATTAGCCCAATTAAAGTATAGGCTGCCGAGATTAATAGGTTTTAGGGACTATTTATCAAGAGAAGGTGGGGGAATAGGAACTAGAGGACCAGGAGAGCAGAAGTTAGAAACTGATAGGAGGCATATATTAAGGGAAATAGATAACATTGAAGATCATTTAAAAGAAGTTGAGAAAAATAGGGATACTAAGAGGAAGCAAAGAGAAGATTCAAGTATTCCAATAGTTGCTTTAGTAGGTTACACAAACGTTGGTAAGTCTACACTTATGAATAAGATTGTAAGATTAGAAGATTCAAGTGGAGACAAGGATGTTTTTGTTAAGGATATGTTATTTGCAACATTAGATACTTCGCTTAGAAGGGGGAGGTTGCTAAATGGCCAAGATTTCATACTGACAGATACAGTTGGTTTTGTTTCCAAACTGCCAACTAAGTTGATAGAAGCCTTTAAGGGGACCTTAGAAGAAGTTCAATATGCAGATTTAATACTCCATGTTGTAGATGGGTCTAATGAAGACTTAGATATACAGATAGAAACTACCTATAATATAATGAAAGACTTAGGCGTTTTGGATAAGCCTATACTAACGGTTTTTAATAAAATGGATAAGACTTCTATAGAAGATTTAGCCATAAATAATGCCTATGTAGATGAAAAAATATTCATATCTGCCTTTAATGATGGTGATATTCAAACTTTATTAGAAAAAATAGAAAATATGTTACCCCAACAATTTAAAAGGGTAGAAATGATAATACCATATAGTGATCAAAAATTAGTGGATTACTTTATGACAAATTATAATATAGAAGAAATTGAATATGTAGAAGAGGGTACTTTACTAAAGTTCACAATAAATCACATTGATTTTAATAAATACAGTAAGTATATAAAATAAAAGGAGTGTGTTATTTATGATAATTAGGGATTGTGCTGGAGGAGTAGTTTTTCATGAAGATAAGGTTTTATTATTAAAGAATGAAAAAGGTGAGTGGGTTCTTCCTAAGGGAAGGATAAGAGGGGAAGAATTACCACCAGAGACGGCTTCAGGGAGAGTAAAGTATGAGACAGGAGTAGATGCTAAAATTGTTTCTTCTGCTGGAGAAACGGCTTATGAGTTTTATTCAATAACTAGGAATAGACCAGTATATAACAAGATAACATGGTTTATTATGGAGTCAGAGAATGTTAATTCAAATGTAAATGCAGAAGAAGGCTTTAGTGATGGAGGATTCTATCCTATGGAGCAAGCTATGGAAATGGTCACATATAGTCAAGATAAGTCCCTAGTAAATTTATCATATAAAAGATACTTAGACTTTAAAGAGTATGAAAAAATAGAACAAATATAATTATAATAACGAATATAATAAAGAAGATAAGGGATTTTCCCTTATCTTTTTAAATGGAGGTAAACTGTGGACAATATATATAGAACGATTAAGTCTTATGGAGAAGATGAAATAATTATAAAAAAATCAAGGTTCATAGGTTATGCTAAGCCAATAGAATCAGAAGAGGAAGCCTTGGAGTTTATAGAGGAGATAAGTAAAAAACACAGGGATGCAACCCATAATGTCTATGCTTACGTATTAGGTCCTGATAGCAATATTCAAAGGTTTAATGATGATGGAGAACCATCGGGAACAGCTGGAATCCCAATATTAGAAGTAATAAAAAAAGAAGAACTAAGGAATGTGGTAGTTGTAGTAACTAGGTATTTTGGAGGTGTAAAACTAGGTGGTGGAGGCTTAATAAGAGCCTACACTAAGGGTGGGAAAATAGGCTTAGATGGGGCTAAGATAGTTGATATGGTCCTCCATAGGAGGATAGGAATTAGAATAGATTATACCCTGTATGGTAGATTAGAAAACTATCTCTTATCAGAGGGATATATTATAGAAAACTCTATATTTGATGATGGTGTAAATTTAGAACTTTATATAAGATTTGATGAAATAGAATCTTTTGAAAATGCCATGGTTGAAATTTCCAGTGGGACTTGTGAAATTAAAAGGCTAGATGAGAAGCATATTCCATTAAAGGATGGGAATAGACTTATATAGGATAAGAAGTTTTTATATATAAATTTATATAAATAGGGTATAATCATTAGTGAGGTGAGATAATGGAAAATTTAAAAGAAATAATGTTAGATAAAAAGATCTGGGCAGTTGCAGGAGTTACAAACAAAAAAGATAGGTATGGTTATAAAATTTGGAAGACCCTAATGGCCCATGGATATGAAACTTATGGTGTCAATCCTAACTTTGATGAAATAGAAGGAGAAAAAATATATCATTCTCTTAAAGATATTCCAGTTAAGGTGGACGTAGTAGACTTAGTTGTAGGTCCTAAAATAGGTCTTAAGACATTAGAAGAAGCTAAAGAAGCAGGAATAGAATACATCTGGTATCAACCAGGCAGTGTAAATGATGAAATAATAAAAAAAGCAGAAGAATTAGAATTAAAAACACTTGATGGAGATTGTATTTATGCAACTCTTAAAAAAATGGAAGGATAGACCTACGGGTCTATTTTTTTATAGGTTTTTGAATAAAAAAATGCATTTAAAATAAGAGAAATAAAAGTTTACTCAGTAAACTAAGTGAAAAGTTAAGTGGAAATGAGTGAACACAAGTAGATATAATCATTTGGTCTGATGATAAAATCAGAAATGCCTACTATTTAAAAGAAAGTTTCTACAATGAATTTCTTAAATCAACGGATTATGGAATTGTTAAATTGAATTTATCCAAAGGGATAATAAGGGCAATAGAATCCAAGATAAGTGAATTTAAAAACCAACAAAGTCGTATATTAACTGGAGGATAGGGATGATTAATAGCTTTACAAGAAAATATAGGGAGAGTTTAACAAGAAGCTAAAAGTACTAAAAAGGATTTTTGGGTGATTTAGAAACTTTGAAAATTTTAGAAAAAGAATATTATTACTAGGTTAAAAACTAGTTTATATTTATGGATAAAAATGGAGATGAATTTATTTTAGAATTTACCCCAACATTTGACAATGAAACTTTTTTTATAATAAAATTAAATGATTATGATATAATAAAAGATATTATAAAATGGAGGTAATATCATGAATACAGATTTGCTGATAAAGGAACTAGTGGATTGGACAAGGGCAAAAGTAGAAGAGGCAGGGGCAAAAGGACTTGTATTTGGTCTAAGTGGGGGAATAGATTCTGCTGTTATGGCAGGAATTGCGAAAAAAGCATTTGGCAAAAATACTATGGGGATAATAATGCCTTGCCATAGTAACGAAGAAGATGAGAAGGATGCTATATTGGTTGCAGATGCCCTTGGTTTAGAAGTGGATAAGGTAGACTTAACCAGTGTTTATGATGAACTTTTGTCTAATATACCTATAAAGCATGGAAATTCTTTGGCTATGTCTAACATAAAACCTAGGCTTAGGATGACAAGCCTTTACTATTATGGTCAAACTAAAGGCTATCTAGTTGCTGGACCAACAAATTTATCTGAATTTACTGTAGGATATTTTACGAAATATGGAGATAGTGCGGTTGATATCATGCCCTTGGCAAACTTTGTAAAGGAAGAAATTTATGAACTTGCTAGGGCCTTGGGCATACCTGAGGAAATCATAGAAAAAACTCCATCAGCAGGCCTTCTAGCTGATCAATCTGATGAAAAAGAAATGGGTTTTTCTTATGAAGTGTTAGATTCTCACATTAGGAATAAGGTAGATTCAGAATATGGTGAGAAGATAAATAGGATGAATAAAAATAGTCAGCATAAGAGGCAATATCCTCCAATATTTCCCTATGAAAATAGATAATGAAATAATTTTATTATTATGTTAAAATGAATCAGTAGGATAGATAAGAGGAGTGATTGAAATGGCAGGACATTCCAAATGGAATAATATTAAAAACAAAAAAGGCAAGGAAGATGCTAAGAGAGGCAAAGTGTTTACTAAATTAGGTAGATACATAATGGTTGCAGCAAAAGAAGGCGGAGGCGATCCTGACTATAACCCTGCCCTTAAAGCAGCTATAGAAAAAGCAAAGGCAGAAAACATGCCAAATGATAATATTGAAAGAGCTATAAAAAAGGGTACTGGTGAGCTGGGTGCAAATAACTTCGAAGAGGTTATATACGAAGGATATGGACCTGGAGGAGTGGCAGTATTTGCGGCTTGTTTAACAGATAATAGGAATAGAACTGCACCAGATGTAAGGCACGCCTTTGATAAGGGTGGTGGAAACCTAGGTCAATCTGGTTGTGTAACTTTTATGTTTGATAGAAAAGGTATTATAGGAATAGAAAGAACAGATAATATAGATGAAGATGAGCTTACTATGCTTGCTATTGAGTTAGGGGCAGAGGACTTTGAAGCTAGTGAAGAAGGTTTTCAAATAACAACAGCTACTGAAGACTTTATAAGAGTAAAAGATGGCTTGTCAGAAGCTGGTTACGAATTTGTAATTGTAGAATTGTCATATATTCCACAAAACACAATAGAGTTAACTAATCCAGAAGATATAAAAAATATGGAAAAATTAATAGATATGCTTGAAGATAATGATGATGTTCAGGAAGTATACCACAACTGGGATGAGCCTGAAGAATAGAGTATATTGTTTAGGAGTAAAAGACAAGTGCAATTAGCTATTTGTCTTTTTTGTAAAGAAAAATAGCCAATTAAAATTTACTTATGTTATGATTGGGTAAAGGAGGATTTTATGAAATCATTTTAAAAAATAGGTCTATTAATTTTTTACGGATTAAATTCAAATGTATATGGAATGAAAAGGGATATAAAGATATATGACCAAGGTAAGGAGCTTGGTGATATGGCATATATATATATGAGGGGAAAACGTATTTACCAGTTAGGGCTATATTTGAAAATAGAGGTGGGAAGGTAAGTTGGGATAATCAAGAAAAGAAAGCCATAGTGTCTTTAAAAGGAAAAGAAATCACTATATATGATTATGGTTTTGCCATGTCAGGAGTATCTTTAGGTCAAGAAAATAAAATTGTAGATGGTAGGCTATATATACCTGTTAGAGAAATGGTGAACTTCTTAGGTGATCAAGTAATTTGAAATGAAAAAAATAGAAGTGTAAAAATAGTTTATAATAATGAAGTGAAAGTTTCTCTGTTTGATGCTATAGGAATATTAGAAAAATTTAATTTAAAAGATACTCATATGAATAAAAATAATATGGAATTATACGGTGATGAGTTTCCAGAAACGTACATATATTATTTAGAGGATGGAGATATAAGTTTATGGGTAGGAGACTACCAAGTTCCTAAGGATAAATTAGTCCATGGGGACTATTATCAATTTCAGTATGATGATACTATAAGATTTGATTACTCAGGTTCATATTTGATAAATAAGTACAAGGATGAAGTCTTGTATATATCAATAGATGATGAGTCTGGTAGTAACTTTTCCATAAAAAAATTAAATAAATAAAATTATCTTACTATATTTTTCTTAAGTTTTTTAATGTTGGTGAAATGGCGAATATTGAATAGGATAGTTAGGTGCTAATAAAACAATTAAAATTTCCGAAAAGTTTTTACTAGATTTTAAATCTATGATTTTTAGATTAAACAGATTATAATGAATATATATATATTTATAAGAAAGGGGATTGGGATGAACGAAAAATTAGATGTTAAAAGGATAGTAAAGTCAAGTTATGGTAAAATAGCCCTAAGTAAGGGTGGGGAAATTACTAGGGCAGGTATGAAGATTCAATCGTCTCCTAAATTAATTTCGAGAAAGATTGGTTATTCTGATCAAGAAATCGATAGTGTTCCTTCAGGAGCTAACCTAGGTTTAGGGTGTGGTAATCCACACTTAATTGCTGGAGTCCAAGATGGAGAAATTGTGGTTGATTTAGGAAGTGGAGCTGGGTTTGATTCCTTTATAGCGAGTAAGAAGGTAGGGCCAAGTGGTAGGGTTATTGGAATTGATATGACAGAAGAGATGGTAAGTTTATCTAGAAAGATGGCCCTAGATAATGGATATTTAAATGTGGATTTTATTTTAGCTGAAATTGAAAATTTACCTATAGGAAATTCTGAGGCGGATTTGGTAATTTCAAATTGTGTAATTAATCTATCTGCAAATAAGCAAAAAGTCTATGATGAAATTTATCGTATATTAAAGCCGGGAGGTAGGATAGCCATATCGGATGTAGTATTAGTAAATGATTTAACTGAAGAGATGAAGTCAGATGAAAACTTATACTGTGGTTGAGTTACAGGGGCTTCTTCAGTTGAAGAATTAGAAGTTTATTTAAAAAATGCAGGTTTTAAGGATTTGGATATAAGGCTAGAAAGTGTGTCTAAGGAATATGCTAAAAAGTGGTCCCACAATTTAAAGGTTGGGGAATATATAATGTCTGGATATATTAAGGCATTTAAATTATAAAATCTTATTAAAAATATTCAATAAAATTGTTTAGAATGCATATATTTGGAAATATATATAGTGACTAGAAATATGGAGGGATGAATATGCAAGCTAAAGACGCTATATTAGTAATTTTAAAGGAATTAAGAGACAACAAAAGACTAATGGTGGCAGATGAGTTGGGATGTAACAATATTCAATATGGAGAATTAATACAAGAGCTAGAAACAAGAAACTTGATTTTTGGAACAAAAATAGTAAGGTCAGGAGACGATAATAAGATCAGCACTATTTTATCTAAGGATACTAAAATTTCAAGTTTGGGAAAAATGTATATAGATGATAACGATAAATAAGGCCTAGCCTTATTTATTTTTTTTGCTTCCTATAAGAAAATTGCAAAAAAAGTAAAAAAATTTAAAGGATTTAAGCTTAATTTAAGGTTGGTTTAATATAATTGTTTATGAAAGGAGGAAATACATGGAGGCAAATATGAAGAAGCAGGGCTTAAATGGTTTTCAAATTAAACTAATTGCAATGTTATTAATGTTATTGGATCATATACATTATTTTTTATCAGGGGCCTTTAATGTACCTATAGCTTTCAATTGGCTTGGAAGAATAGTTGCGCCAATATTCATTTTCATGACGGCAGAAGGGTATTATTACACAAGAAATAAAAAAGGCTATATAAAAAGACTCTATATAGCATCAGTTTTAATGGCCCTAGCTTCAGCTTTAGTTCAGAGACTCTTTCCTAGTGAAAGTATAATAGTAAATTCTATGTTTCAAACTTTATTTCTATTGACAATCTATCTACATGGAATAAGTTTGATAAAAGATGGGAAGCTAGCTAGTAGTAAAAAAGACATTATTAATGGGATGATTTTACTAGTAGTTCCAATAGTATGGGGGGGAGTTTTTTTAAGGATTATGGGTTATGAAAGTGTATCTATAATATTTATCAGATTATCCATGATCTTTGCTCCAACTATATTTACTGTTGAAGGAGGTATTGTCTTTGTAATAATGGGAGTAATGTTTTATGGATTAAGGGACCATAGAATATTAAAATTTCTTCCAATAGTTTTAATAGGGGCCTTATCTTTAAGAGGTGGTGGAGACTTACTTTATAGTAATTATCAATGGATGATGGTGTTTTCGATACCAATTTTATATTTATATAATGGGGATAGGGGACCAGGAAATAAGTATATGTTTTATCTATTTTATCCATTGCATATTTATGCTTTATACATTATTAATTGTTTTTTAACAAAGTAAGTTAAATATTTGAAATCTGGGTATAATGTACTATGGAGGGATTATATGTACTCAAATTTCAATATATTATTAGTAGATGATGAAGAAGATATACTAAATCTGATAGAGACCGTTCTTCTTAAAGAAGGATTTGAACATATAATAAAAAATTCAAATGGTATGGGGATACCGGAGATTATCCAGAGGGAAAAAGTAGATTTAGTGGTTTTAGACATTATGATGTTTGAAATTAATGGATTTGAAGTTGCGAAAAGCATAAGGGAAATATCAAATATACCAATAATATTCCTAACAGCTAGAACTAGAAGTGAAGATATAATAAAAGGTTTTCAGTTAGGGGCAGATGATTATGTTACTAAACCTTTTAGTCCAATTGAGTTATCTTATAGGATAAAGGCAAATTTAAAAAATAAAAATGTACATGGTAATGTAATAC
>CAZRYA010000023.1:0-2934 GCA_964604235.1 uncultured Tissierellaceae bacterium
TATTTTTTAATAACAATATCTATTATAACATAGCAAAAAAAAAATAAAAGTATTGATTTTTTTTAAACAACTAGTGATTTTTTTAAGTAGCTAAAATCACTAGTTGTTTAGACTTTTATTTTTTAAAATATTTTTTTATCTTCTAGCTTTAATTATTTTACTAGGTCTATCCAATTAATAAAATTGTCTATGGTTTGATCTAAATACTTAATAGTTCCTTCATGGTTTAAATATCCATTTTCATCTACTTTTTCATGAATGGCTCCTATAAAAACTTCATTTCCTGGTAGGTTTATTGTAGCTATATTACCTGAATTTATAATCTGTCTCAAATGTTCTTGGGCTTTTACTGTTCCCAGTCCCCCTAAGGAGCTACCTAAAACCATAGATGGCTTGCCTGGTAAAACTAAATCTCCTCTAGACAACCAATCTAGGGTATTTTTTAGTACTCCTGGAATTGAGTGGTTATATTCTGGAGTTATAAATATTATAGATCTAGCTTCCATTATGGAATACTTTAATTTCTTTACGGAAATCGGTAAATCATTTTCTATATCCTCATTATACATAGGGACATCTTTTATATCTAATATTTCTATATTCATTCTGTCACTATATCTATCTTTCATAAACTCTGCAAGCTTTCTATTTACTGATTTCTCACTAATACTTCCAACTAAAATAACTGTCTTCATTAAATAATTCCTCCTTGATTTTTCATTTCTATTTTTTTGCTTTAGATAATACTTACCCCTTATTTTTTAAAATAAGCTAATAATAAAAACTTGTATTTTAAGTTTTCTGATTTTTAAGTCAGTTTAATGTAAAACTTTCTTAATATATGATAAAATATAGTTTATGAATTATATTTTAAAATTAAGGGGGGAATTTCATGAAATCTTTTTATACTCTTTCCGATTTTTTTAAAGAACATAAGTGGAAGTATGCCATTGGGGTATTTTGGTTATTAGTGACCAATGTTGGTCAATTATTAGAACCACTAATAATTAAAAATTTGGCTGATGACTTTCAAAATAATGTTCTTACTTCTGAAAGTATATACAAGGCAATAGTATATAGCATTATCCTATATATAGTAATTGGTATAGGAAGGTATACTTGGAGAATCTACATATTTGGAACTTCGCGGAAACTAGAATACGAGCTTAGGAAGAAATACTTTAACCATCTTATGACTCTTCCACAAAGCTTTTTTAATGAAAACAAAATAGGTGATTTAATTACCCATGGTACTAACGACATTCAAAATGTTAGAATGGCCATAGGCCAAGGTACTATGATGTTAGTTGACTCTGTATCAATCATAACCATTGGAGTTCTGATGATGATAGGGACAACCAACCTAAAGCTGACCTTAATCTCCATAGTTACATTTCCCATCGTTGCTATTTTTGTAGCTCAATTTGGGAAAGTGGTCTACAATAGGTCAAAAAGGGTTCAAGAAGCTTTTTCAGACCTATCTGATATAACCCAAGAGTCTTTTTCTGGCATTAGGGTAATTAAATCCTTTGTTCAAGAAGATGCTAACTTAGATGAATTTAAAAGAATCAACCAAGAAAACTATAGTAAAAATATTGAACTTACTAGAATTTCTGCTTTTTTTAGGCCCTTTTCTCGCTTAGTCTTATCTATAAGTTATGTAATCATAATTATATTTGGTGGGCGAATGGTTATGAATGGAGAAATATCTTTAGGAGATTTCACAGCTGCTAACTACTACCTAGGCCTACTTATGTGGCCAACTATGGCTATAGGTATGGTTATTAATATCCTCCAAAGAGGGGCTGCCTCAATGGACAGGTTAAATAGCATATTTAACATAAAGTCTAATGTTTTAGAAAGTCCTGATCCTATCTACCTAGATAGTCTAGAAGCTAGGGTCGAGTTTAATAATGTCAGTTTTCAATATGATAAAAGTAACTATAAGGCCATAAATGACGTTAGTTTTACAATTAACCCCAATGAAACTCTAGGGATTATTGGAAAGACAGGCAGTGGTAAGACAACTCTTTTAAAACTCCTGTCTAGACTTATGGATGTGGACTCAGGTGAAATTAAGATTGACGGTGTCAATATACGTCACCTAAGCTTTAATCAGTTGAGAAATAGTATATCCTATGCTCCACAGGACAACTTTCTCTTCTCAGATACTATCAACTACAATATAGCTTTTTCTTTTGACCAAGAACCTAGTAAGGAACTTATATATGATTCAGCTAAATTGGCCAATGTTTATGATGATATCTTGGATTTTCCCCATGGTTTTGAAACAGTTGTAGGTGAAAGAGGGGTAACCCTATCAGGAGGCCAAAAACAAAGGGTTTCCATTGCCAGGGCTCTGATTAACAACAAACCAATCCTACTTATAGATGATAGTCTGTCTGCTGTTGATACTGAAACTGAAGATATTATATTGACCAACTTGAAGAACAAAAAAAATCCCTCAACTAATATTTTAATTAGCCATAGGATTTCTACGATTAAACATTCAGATGAAATAATCTTTATGGATGAAGGTAATATTGTTGAAAGAGGTAAACACGAAGACCTTTTAGATCTTAAGGGTGAATACTATAATTTATATATGAAGCAATTATTAGAAGACGAAATCAGCAAGGATGGTGATTTCTATGAATAGTAAAAAAGATACAATTAAGTCCAATGACTTTAAACTAATGAAGCGATTAGTAGACTACTCCAAACCTTATATGAAGCAACTTTTATTAGTTGCCATACTTCTATTTGTAATTACTATCCTTCAGCTATTGGACCCCTACCTAATTAAAACTGTTATTGATGATTACCTAAGTATAAAAAGAGGTCATAACGAAGGTCTAACAGTAGCTCAAAAATTTCTAGGACAAATAGTAATAGCTTTAGTATTCTTTGCAATATATATGAAATATAATGGTG
>CAZRYA010000023.1:2944-12758 GCA_964604235.1 uncultured Tissierellaceae bacterium
ATGATTACCTAAGTAGTGACAAGAAACCTTATTACGAATATAGGCTTGAGGATTCACCTATTGAAAATCCTATTGTCTTTCAAAATAAGGCCTATATTCCAAAAAAAGTTGCTGATAAGTATAAATACCCCCAAGGTGATTCTAGGACCCTGTCTAATTCTAAGGGTCAATATAGCTTTAATAGTATAGATAAGCCTAGGGATACAAACAATATATCTAAAGAAGACTTTGAATATATTAAAAAAAGTGACAAGGAAAATTTTAAATCCTTCTATGAAAGCGGTATTAAAAATATAGGTTTGCTTTACTTGTTTATTATAATACTAATATTCATTCTTAACTACCTACAAACTATGATATTGGCAGTATCTAGCCAAAAAATTATATATACCATGCGGAATGATTTATTTTCCCATATACAGACCAGTGCAATAGGCTATTTTGACAGCCAAGCTATTGGTAGGTTAGTCAGTAGGGTAACAAATGACACTGAAGCCATTAACTCCTTTTACAGTGAAGTCTTGATTAGTTTATTTAGTGATATTTTTTATATATTTGGTATATTTTTTATCCTCTTTAAACTGGAAGCTAGACTGGCAAAAATAGTCCTCCTATTAACCCCAATTATTATCTTAATAGCAATTGTCTTTAGAAGGGTTATCCGTGACCTGTATAGAAGGTCTAAAGAGATATATTCTAGGATAAGTTCTCGACTGGCTGAAAATATTTCTGGTGTAGGGATAATTCAAGTTTTCAATAAAGAGGAAAAAATTGAAAAAGAATTCGATGAATTAAATCAACTATACTATTCAACTACCTTAAAAGAAGTTAGGGCCTTTGGCCTTCTAAGACCTGCCATAGAAATGGTTAGGGCCTTGGGTATTACCAGCCTATTTTATTTTGCTGGTGGAATGGTCATAGAGACCAGCTTACAATTTGGTGTACTTTATGCCTTTGTTGATTATATCCAAAAACTATTTAGGCCAATAATAGACCTAACTGACAAGTATAACATTATGCAATCTGCCATGGCCTCTGCTGAGAGAATTTTTGGAATCCTAGATATGGACTATAAAATTGAAAACAGTCCTAACCCTATTTTTCTAGAAGAAACCTTGGGCCATATTGAATTTAAAAATGTTTGGTTCGCCTATGAAGATGAAGAGTGGATTTTAAAAGATGTTAGCTTCTCCATTGATCCAGGACAAAATATAGCCCTAGTTGGTGCTACTGGAGCTGGAAAATCTACAATTATAAACTTGATAACTAGGTTTTATGACATACAGAAAGGCCAAATACTACTAGATGGCATTGATATTAGGCAGTATGATAAGGCCCAACTTAGAAAAAAAGTTGGTGTTGTCCTACAGGATGTGTTTTTATTTAGTGGTAGTATTGAATATAATATAACCCTAGGTAACAAGTCTATTAGTAGGCGTCAGGTAGAAGATATTGCTGAGTATGTTAATGCAGCCCACTTTATTAATAGGTTACCAGAAAAATATGATAATCAGGTAGTAGAAAGAGGTGCAACTCTTTCTGCTGGCGAAAGACAGCTGCTATCTTTTGCTAGAACCCTAGCCTATGACCCTAAGATATTAATCCTCGATGAGGCAACTTCAAACATTGATACTGAATCGGAAATATTAATCCAAGATGCCTTAACTAAACTTACAGAAGGTAGAACTACTATATCTATAGCCCATAGACTTTCTACTATTCAAAATTCTAATAGGATTATAGTCTTAAATAAGGGAGAAATTTATGAATCAGGAACCCACCAAGAACTACTTGAGCTTGAAGGTATGTACTATGATTTGTATAGGCTCCAGTATCAAGAATAAATTGAATAAATCTAAAAATATAAGGCCTACTTCTAAAGAAGTAGGCCTTATATTTTTATTTTCTACATAATTCTACACATTTTTTTGCTAATATTAAAGTAGGATCTATATAAGTATCTCTCAGATTGACCCCATATATATTTTGAAATAAGATTGGAAGTTCTGTACAACCAAGTATTATTCCTCCCTGATCTAAATCTACATATTTACTACAAAGGCCTTCTATATCATCTAGACTGGTCTTACTTTGACCTCCTTTAAGGTCATATATCCACTCCATTATTTTTGCCTTATCCCCAGTATCTGGAGTTATTATATCTAGACCTTCAGACTTAAATATATTTTCATAAGTCCCTCCTAAATAAGTCCCCTCTGTTGCTAAAAGTAAAAACTTTTCCACCTTGGGGAATCTACTTTTTGCATAATACATAGTTTCATATATCATATGGACTATGGGTTTATCAATATAGTCTTTTATATCATCATAAAAATAATGGGCAGTATTACAAGGAATTGCAATATAGTCGGCCCCCATATTTTCAAGTCTAATTAAAGACTTCCTCATTTCAATCTTAGGATTATCTCCACCGTTTTTTATATAACTCGTCCTATCTGGAATATTAGTATTATTATCTATAAATATATGAATATGGTCTTGGTCACTTTTGGATTCTGTAGTTTCTATTACCTTTCTAAAAAAATCTGCTGTAGCCATTGGACCCATTCCACCTAGTATGCCTAAATTCATATCTACACCTCTTTTGACTACAAAACAAATCCAGCCATTCTAAGTACTTCAAAATAATCATTTGTCTTAAATAAGATTGTATTATCGTCTATTTTTTCCATGCCTGGATAATAGGCCATCTTATTTGCATAAGTATGCTCTTTAAAACAAATTTCTACTTCAAAACTTTCTGGCAACTGAATTTTTGCTTTTTCTAAATCCTGCTTAAGGGCTAACTCCGCATTTTCTCTAATCAATTCCAAGGATTTTGCTGGAGCAATACTGGTCGTTGAACTTCCCCATCCCTCTTTTACTGCAACAGTCCTTATTCCTGGATGTAATTCTTTAGCAAAGTCACACATGGTCTTATCAGAAGATAAGAATACAGTTGGAACTCCTTCTAAGGCAGCTGCATGACTATACATATAAAACTCCCCTGCTGGTCTACCATTTATCTTCATAGATAAGGCTCTGGCCGTCATAGTATGGGACATTGGATTTCCAGCCCTTCCTGCTGGAGAATGGTAGCCTATAAACATAGCAGCATCAAAAGATCCATCTATTCCCTGAACCATTGAATATGGATGACCTGACCACCCACGAATTAACTTTGCACAGGCTGGCAATCTTTTTATATCTATATTTGTAGCAGGTCCATGGGCATCTTTGATTACTATTTCACTTGCTCCAGCTGCTATGGCTCCTTCACATGCAGCCACAAGCTCACTGGTCATCTGTTCTGTATGATAAGTATAATACTTATCATCTTGGTCACAATCAGACCACCTACTTGTTGATGTTATCCCTTCCATATCTACACTCATAAAAACTTTCATATTCTAACCTCCTATAAGAAATCTTTTAAAGTTTCCCTTTTATTTCCCTTATATCCAACCAATCTATTTGCTGTTACCATCGAATTAAGTACAGCTTCTTCCGTGGCTTCAGCTACTGCCCTAAATATAGGATTTATCTTATCTTCATTTATAAGCTTAATACTAACTATGTCTTGCTTCTCTTCTTTTTCTATTACGTTGGCTGTAGAAAAACCTACAACCACTTCCCCACTTCCGTGACTTATGTAAGACCCAGTCCTCCCTAGTCCCACGCTGACTCTTTTACACAGCCTCTTTAGCTGACGGCTGCTTAGTGGTATATCAGTAGCTAATATAACTATTATAGAACCCTCTACCTTTTCTTCCCTGGACTTAATCTCTTCATCTATCCTTTGCCCTATCCTATCTCCATTAATAGTCAAGTCCTTTAAAGACCCATGATTAGACAGGACCATAATTCCTACAGTGTAATCATCTCCACCTAGACTTATTATTCTTGATGCAGACCCTATTCCACCTTTTAATTGGTGGCAACTCATTCCCTTGCCGGCTCCAACATCACCCTCTAAAAAATCTTCAGAAGCAGATTCTATTGCCTTAAATACATCTTCTTGGCTTACTATTCTATTTTGTATATTATTTAAAAAACTATCATTACATTCACATATAATTGGATTGAAACTAGTTATATCTACTCCTTCGTCATTACACTTCTCAACAGTATAGTCTACCACTGCATCGTGGACCAAGCCTACATTTAGTGTATTAGTAAAGGCTATCATAGACTCTAGGCTACCCAATTCATCTATCTGAACCAGACCGGCCGTCTTTCCAAATCCATTGATTACATAAGATGCCGCAACTAATTTTTTATCAAAAACATTAGCCTCACAGGGAAGTAAAACTGTAACTCCCGTCTTATTTTCTTCTGTATCTATAGTTGTATGACCAATCTTAACTCCCTTAACATCTGTTATTTTGTTCCTCTTTCCCTTCCTTAACTCTCCTATTTGAATTCCATAATCTTCTATTCTCTTTTGTTTCATATTATTCTCCTTATAAACTATTTAAATTTTCCTTCCAGTGCCATATATTGATCAAATAAAAGTCTACTTACCCTAGCTCCAAACCTATATGACTCATGGTCTGAATAGTATAGGCTATCCTGAAAGTCTTTAGTAAATACTGTAACCCCATAGCCTCCATAAGGTGTATACATTATTCCTCCGTCATTTCTACATGCATTCATACTGCCGCTTTTAGATGCTATATAAAATAACTCTTCATCTCCTGTATTTTCAGAATCTAAAAAGTACTGAGGCAGGTCTTTACTTAAAATAGTATCATAGTGTTGCTTAGTAAAGATCTCCAACATTGCATTTGAACTTTCTTCACTCCACAGTTCCTTTTTGTAGATCATTTCAAATAATCTACCATAATCCCTAGGTGTAGTAGTTCCTAATTTAGAATATTTTTCAAAATCTATTTTGTTATGAAGAATTGTTTTATTTAATCCTAAATCCCTACAAGTTTTATTTACATTATCCAATCCCACTAAATCTATTATCATATTAGTTGCTATATTATCACTTACAATTATCATAAGAGTTGCTATATCTTTCACTGTCATCTTAACTCCATAGTCTAGACTTCTCAATATGCCACTTCCAACTACAAAGTTTTCTTCTGTATATTCAATTATATCCTTTTCATCTATTAGGCCTTTATCTATTTGCCTATACAGTTCAGCTAGGATAAACGATTTTATGGTGCTTGCCGTCTCAAACTCTTCATCTGGATTAATTTCAACAGTATTTCCCCTAAAATCATTGGCATAAACTCCTACAGTCCCACTAAAGTTGAATACTTCTGCCTCTATTCTTGATTCCAAAGATATTTTCTTCATATGATCCTCCTCTTTAATCTAAAATATAGTCTACGATTTTTATTAGCTCAGAGTTCTTTATATAAACCCTTGGTACCCTCCTACTTACAATACTCAGTATTTCATTTTTATTTGTAGCTGCCCTATCTGCAACTTCCTCTAAAGCTATGTAGTTTTCTCCATCTCCTCCAAGTAAAATAACTTCATCTCCCACTTTGGCTTCATCCACATTGGAAATATCTAACATCATTTGATCCATGCATATCTTCCCAACTATTTTTGCCCTAGACCCCTTAATAGAAGCTTCTCCAATTCCACTTAAAAGCCTTAGGTAGCCATCTGCATAGCCAGTGGGAATAGTTCCTATTAACCTATCTTCCACTGCCCTATAGCTATAGCCATATCCAACTCCATCGCCAGGTTTAATATGGTTTATTTGGGATATTTTCGTCTTTAGAGTCATGGCAAGTTTTAAAGTTCCCTTTTCCATAGAAGAAGGTTCAACCCCATACATAAAAGAACCTAACCTTATCATATCAAGGTGAAACTCTGGATATTTAACCATGGCTATGGCATCACATATGTGTTTTATTGGTATCTCTATATTGACTTTTTTAAGCTCATCTACTATATCCATAAGTAAGTTAAATTGCTTAGTATCCTCCTCCCTATTGGTCAAGGAAAAGTGGGTAAAAATTCCCTCTAAATAAATATTTGGCAAATTATATATCTTTCTAATTGTATCAATTGTATCTTCATCAATATCTAAACCTAACCTATGAAAGCCTGTTTCCAATTTTATATGTATAAGACCTTGTTTGTTTCCTTCTACTGCCAGGTCAGATATTATCTTAGCCTGCTCATAACTATAAATGGTAAGAGTTATATCATTAGCTATCCCGTAGCTTAATTTCTCATCACCCGTATAGCCCATTACTAAAATCGGAATACTGGCATAGGCCCTTCTTAGTTCTATTGCTTCTACTAAAGATGCTACTGCTAGGTAGTCTACCCCACTTTCAATTAATTGTCCTGCCACCATAATGGCCCCATGTCCATATGCATTGGCCTTTATAACTCCTGCTATTTTAGTCTCTTTAGCTACCATGTCTCTAGCCTTAGTGAAATTGTGGTCTATACTATCTAAATTTATTTCTGCCCAAGTGTTTCCCAATATTAGGTCTTTATCTCCTTCCAAAGAACTCACTCCCAATTATCTCAATTTTTTCAAATTTTCATCTTTACTTGCTTCTAGCAATTTTTCAAAGACCCCTACAAATTCAGGAAAATTTGGAACCAATGCCTCTGGGTGAAATTGTAGTCCTAATAAAAATCTATTGTCTGTGGCTTCAATTGATTCTATTAGCCCATCTTCTGAATATGAGCTTGCCTTTAGATTTTCTCCCAAATCTTTTATTGCCTGGTGGTGTAGTGAGTTAACAAATATTTCTTCTTGGCCAAATATTTCCTTCATTAAAGTTCCATCTTCTATTTTTATTGAATGGTATTTTTGATTACTTATGGCAAATTTAGGTGAATGGCCTAATACATTAGGTACTTGCTTGCCTAAGTCTTGGTATAGGCTTCCCCCTAAAACTACATTGGTCAATTGTAGCCCCCTACAAATCCCAATAATAGGCAGTCTTCTTTCATAAGCTGCTTTAAATAGTCCCATTTCATACTTATCCCTTGTAGCTGAAATATATTCTACTTCCCTAAGTGGATTTTCATTATAAGTAAGTGGTGAAATATCTAAGCCCCCTGAAAAAATGATTCCATCTAAAATATCTATATATCTATGGTAATCTTCTTCATTATGTATTATAGGTATAGTTACAGGTATTCCACCTGCTGTAAAAACTGCATTTATATAAGTATTATTTACACTATGAAATCCTTCATTTACTCCATCAAAAGTCGTAATTCCTATTATAGGTTTCAATTTTATACCTCCATATTTTATTATTAGCTTATGAAATTAATACAGCTACCCTCCTTTTAAATTGAATACTTTCATTTTTCAGATAATTTAAAATAGACGAAATAATGAAACATAAGCTTCTATAAACCATTATAAGACTTCAAAAAATAATATGCAACTATGTATTAGCAGTTTAGTCTACTAAAACAAAAAACTGCAGATTACTCTGCAGTTTAAAATAAATTTTGTAGTAGTGGAGATACTAAACCCAGTATTAGACCTAATATCCCGCCTAAATAGGTTATGGCATTTAATTCTTTTTTTGCTATATCTAATATTATTTTCTCAGCAAAGTCCATCTCAAAACTATTTATGTTGTCTTCAACAACCTTGGCTATATTAAATTTTTCTACTAGAATAGGAAGTTTATTCTCTATTAAATAGTTAACCCCTTCAACAGACTTAGCTTTTATCACATGTCTATAGGTTTCCATATGATTTATAAGCCAACCCACTTTTATATTTTCTCCTAAGTTTAGTAACTTATCTAAGATGGGTAAAATAATTTCATATTTTTCTATTTCTATATATACTTTTTCCGCAATTCCATAATAGCTTTCCAGTTTTAGGGATTTTATTTCTTCCATAAGCATCCTACTAATATTTTTATCTAGATCAGAAAGGTCTATATTATTTGCTATAAACTTGGCAAAGTCTATATTCCCAATTCTGCTAGAGTATTCTTTTAAAAGAACTTGTAGGGGCTTATCCAACTCTTTATTTAGCAAGAGCTTAATTACTTCCCCTAAGTCATTTGGAAACCTTTCTCCATCTAAATAATTGAAAATCATATCTTCAATTTTCCTACTAATAGTTTCTTTAGATATAAAACTGGTCACCAGCCTACTAACATTTTCTTCAACTATTTTTTCTATTAAATCCTTTAATTTTTTGTTTATATCTGGTGACTTTAAAAATTGCTTTAACTTATAGGATATAATCCTATTATTTTCGTCAATATATTTAAATATCCTGTCATAATTTGGCCCAATTAAGTCCTTAACTGGTCTCTCATCTAACAGCAAGCTAGCTATAAGTTTATCAGCTTCTGAATTTACAAACTTATAGACCTTATCCTCCAAATCTAGACTGCCACTTATCTCTATTAATTTTTCCTCTATGAACTGAAGGTTTTCGCTCTTAGATAGCTCTGAATACAAGTAATTAGATATTCCTTCTAAATTTTCTTCTTTACCTAATTCTAACTTTAAAAGCTGATTAAGACTCCTTAGAATCTTCTCTCTTTCTAGAGGATAATCCCTTATATATTCATTTAAAATAGACCCTAAGCTTTTATCAGAATCCTTATATTCATTAAGCTTTTCATCTATTATTTTTTCAATTTCTCCATCTATATTTTTTTCTTCTAACTTCTCCATTATTACTTGGGTTGATAGTAAGTGACTAGATACTGTCAAACCTATATTCTTAGCAATTCTCTTCTGTTCCTTAGGAATTAATCCAGGAGTAAAGGGAAGCTTTACACCAAAGATTTTCTTCTCATAATAGGGTCTAAATAGCATTTTTATTGCTAACCAGTTAGTAAAATATCCTATTACAGCTCCTACTAGGGCTGGTATTAAATAATTCATAAGCATTCCTCCAAATAAGTAAAGCTGACAAAAGTCAGCTCTACATTAGTTCCCAAATATTGTTTGTAAATTCCACTGGATTTTCTATTTCTATGCCTTCAATCAATAGGGCTTGATCATATAACAGTTTTGTATACAATTCAAACTTAAGCTTGTCCTTGGCAAAACTATCTATTAATTTTTCAAACACTTTGTGGTCCATATTTATCTCAAGGACTTTTTCTGCCTTGATTCCTTCCCCACCTTCCATGTTTTTAAGAAGCTTTTCCATTTCAAGTGATATTTCTCCCTTGCTTGAAATATAGACAGGATGTTCTTTTAATTTTTTAGTTGGTTTTACTGAAGTTACCTTATTGTCTAAAATTTCTTTCATAGCTTCAAATAGGTCTTTATTGTCTTCAATCTCTTTTTCAATCTCTTTCTCAACTTCTTCATCTTCTAAACCAAGGTCATCTGCAGAAATCGATTTAAACTCTACTTCTCCATATTCATTCATCATCTTTATAGTAAACTCATCTAACTCTTCAGTGAAATAAAGAACTTCATAGCCTTTATCCAGTACAAAATTAAATTGTGGTAGACCTTTTATCCTATCTATAGAGTCTCCCGTTCCATAGTAGATATACTTTTGGTCCTCCTTCATCCTTTCTTTATACTCTTTTAAAGTAGTGTATTTTTCTTCCTTACTTGATTTAAACATCAACAAGTCTTGTAATAAATCCTTCTTCATTCCATACTCACTATATATTCCATATTTCAAACTATTTCCAAAACTTTCAAAGAACTCCTCGTACTGGTCCCTGTCGTCCTTTAAAAGCTTCTCTAATTCTTCTTTTATCTTAGTCTCAAGTCTGTTTCCAATTAATTGTAATTGCCTATCCTGCTGTAACATTTCCCTGGAAATATTCAATGATAAGTCTTCTGAATCTACAACACCTTTTACGAAGCC
>CAZRYA010000023.1:12768-12999 GCA_964604235.1 uncultured Tissierellaceae bacterium
AAATAATCTGGGAGTAATTCCTTAGATTTCTCCATTATCATTACTCCACTAGAATATAATTCCAGTCCCTTTTCATAATCCTTTGTATAAAAGTCAAAGCTTGGTGTCCTTGGTATATATAATAAAGCACTATAGGACATTAGCCCATCAACATTCATGTGTATATGGGAAAGTGGCTTATCATATCCATAAGCTTTTGAATTGCAAAATTATAACGGTACATATATCCCA
>CAZRYA010000024.1:0-3358 GCA_964604235.1 uncultured Tissierellaceae bacterium
TGTTACATCTTTTAGCTTCGCTCTCAATAGCTTCTTGAGCTTGCTTTTTAGTTCCTACAAAAAGAACTTCTCCACCTTGTTGTGAAATTTCTCTTACGAAATCATAAGATTCTTCCACTTTCTTTACTGTTTTTTGTAAGTCAATAATGTATATACCATTTCTCTCTGTGAAAATGTACTTAGCCATTTTTGGGTTCCATCTTCTAGTTTGATGTCCAAAATGAACACCAGCCTCTAATAAATTTTTCATTGATATTACTGACATACTCTCACCTCCATAGTTTTTTATCTTCCATCTACTTCATTTTAATAAGGAACCATTAGGCACTACCTTACTAATCAATAGATGTGTGTAATCACTAAAGAATTATACCATATAAATTTTTAAAAGGCAAGTTAAAAAACTTATATGGTATAATTCTTTAAACTAACCATATAGTTTTAGTATTATATCAATTTCCCTAATACTCTTGTTTAACTTTTTAGCTATTTCTCTATTGGTCAAACCTAGCTTTTCCAACTCTTTAATATGGTCAAATTCTGTCTGGTCTTTTAAATCTTCATTTGATTCAAATATTAATTTTTGACTTGAGCTTTCTATTTTTTTCTTTTCTTCATATTTTATTTCCTGGTTTTTAATCACTTTTTCAAATTCTAAAAAATCTTTATCATAAAGTTTACTGTCTTCTAAGTATTCTGGTTTTTCTAATTCCATGTTTTTGTTTCTATTTAAAAAAAGAAGAAAACCTGATATTAATATTAAAATAATTCCTATAATGGATATTAGCATTGTACACTCCTCTACACTTGTATATCTATATGTCTACTATTCCTTCGCTTCTTACCCTCTTGATTTTCTCCCTGTTTTTTTCTCTTCCTTGACTCTTCATCTTGAACGTGATTATATATTGTCTTCTCTGCATTTACTACTCTCTTTTTGTTTTTTTCCAAATTTTTCTTTTTTTCAACAAGAGTGCTTTGCATTATATTCTCTTGCTTTATATTTTGATTATGTTTTTGTGCTGCAACTTCTTGACTCTTTGGAAAAATAACAGCATGGTCTATAGGCTTTATTGACATTTAAGCAACCTCCTTTAATAAGGACCTACCCTTATATCTGACCCCTCTTTATAAAAAGTACACCTTTTCATCTCATCCCTTACAAACATATAGGCATTTCCTATAATTATCTTTACACCTGGATAAATTGTATCTGATATCTTTATTCTTCCATTTTCTGCCCTATCAATCAAGGTCTTTATATCACTGTATTCCATATTATAACCATTTAATTCCTTGCTTATGATTGTCCTAGCCCTTGTCAACTCTTCATATAATTTAGCTTTTTTTTCATCTAAGGCATCTTTTTCCTTTAAACCTTCTAAGAGTTTAAGTGACTGATTGATTTTCCTTTGATTCTTACTAGTTTGTTCTATTAATAAAGCTAATTCCTTGTATCTCATAGTTATATCTGGCTCTATGCCAACCTCTAGTACTGTAGCTGTTGCCATACTACTTCCAACAACCCTGGCAACAATTTCATTAGTGGCTTTTATGTTACCTCCTACGATTAGTCCCTTCTTACCTATAACCAATATGTTTTTATCTGAATAAACGCTACTGTGCATAATAGCTTCCGAAGTTATATTTCCTCCTGAATGGACTATTGCGTTTTCAATAAATTTAGAAGCAAGGTCTCCACCAACATTTACCGACTCTCTATTATAACCCTGTATACCCTGTCTAATCAAAATGTTACCACCACAGGTTATACAGCCACCTTCAACAGCTCCCTTAATCTCTACATTTCTGGTTGCTTCTACTTTAAAACCATTCATTACGTCCTTATTTATTATTACATCTCCATCGAAATATATATTACCAGACTCGCTGTCTATATTATCCAATTTCAAAACTTCTAAGATACTAACCCTTCCATTCTTCAACTCTATTAGGCCTGCTGTATTTGCAATAACATGAGTACCATCGAAAGATAACATGGCATTTTTTCCTGATCTTATTTTTGGCATCCTACCTTTTTTATGGCTAATTACTTCCCCAGTTACTTTTATTCCATCAATTCCCTCTTGTGGAGGTATAACTTCTGCTAGTATTTGGTCTTTTTCTGCTGAATTTACCTTATCTAGCTCTCTATAATCTACGGTTCCATCAGGAAGTATTTTGGGAATCAAAGGCTTGTCCATTTCAAAGTGATATTTTATACTACCATCTTTCCCATCTACTGGCGGTAAACCTTTTGCTATTAGTATTCTTTCATTAACTACTGGATAATTCAATGCTCTATTTACTAAATTTTCATCTAATCCATTTTTAATCTTGTCAAAAATAGCATCTTTATGCTTAGTTAAATCTTCTTTTGGCTCATTTTTTATTGTCATATAAGCCTCTAAACCATCTCTACTAATATCTAAAATTATATCTGATCCTATATTAATCATATTTACCTCCTAAAATCCTCTGTCAATACCATTATTTACTAAATTATTCTTTATATTCAATATGGCCTTACTGTGAATTTGGGAAATACGAGATTCAGATAGATCCATTACTTGCCCTATCTCCTTATAAGTTAATTCTTCATAATAGTATAAACTTATAACTAGTTTTTCGTTTTTTGTCAATTTATCTATTGAATTTCCTAAGATTTCTTTTAGTTCAATATTATCATACACAGACTCTGGTGTTTCCTTGTCATAATCTAAGAATTTATCCCCATAATTTATTATAGTTTCGTCTAAGGACGATATATTAAATGTTGATATTTCAGACAATAAATCTTCTACATCATCTACATCAATATCTAACTCATGAGCAATTTCTTCATTAGTTGGAACTCGGCCTAGGTTGTTTTCTAACCTATAAATAACCTCTTGTAAGTCCTTGGATTTTTTTCTAAGAGACCTAGGTATCCAGTCTAGCTTCCTTATGTTATCAATTATTTCACCTTTTATCCTTATCTGAGCATAGGTTTCGAATTTTATATTCTTACTAATGTCAAATCTGTCTATACTATCAATTAAACCTAAAGAACCATAACCTATTAAATCATCATATTCAACTTTTCCACCATAGAAATTATACATTCTTCCTGCAACTATTTTGACCAGATGAATGTAGTTTTCAATTAAAATATTCTTAATTTTTCGATCTTTTGTTTCTCCATACTCTATCCATAAATTATCTATATTCATCTTCCCTCCTTAAGTCTATATAGTTTTCTCTCCATGACCTATTGTTCTAATAAATAAAGATCCATCTTTAGAATCAAAAATAATAGTCCTTCCAAAGTTTCCCCCAGTGTCTTCACCTATTATTCTTATATCTAGTTTTTTTAGTT